>CAMBQS010000257.1 GCA_945870015.1 Desulfocicer vacuolatum DSM 3385 | reverse complement strand
AGGTGCTGATCGATTACGATCGTTACAATTTTATTTTCAGATAGCAATTCTTTAATATAATTTTTGGTACCTTTACCGGAAATAATAATAACACCGGTATTCTCACGAACCTTGGAGATAAATTGTTCTGCGGCCTCACCCATTTTTTTAGCTACAACCGCTATGGGCGCACCCCTCATAGCCATTGAACAGCCGCCAAGGTCGACGTTATCAACATGGGTAGCAACCAGAATAACGCCCTTCCCGTGTTCAAGGGAAGCGTCAACATGTTCCCACCCGTCAATCTGAACTAATTTTTCATTTTCAGTGAGGGTCATGTAAGGTATACGCAGTATTTCGACAATATACATACCAAAATTAGAAAAAAGTTCCCGAATATTTTTCCGCTGTTCCTTTAAGGATAGTTCTTTTCCGAGTGCCCGGTTGATATTATGCATCGCCACCCCTCGTCGGATCGGAATAATATAGTACCAAACTCCCCCAAGAAAGCGACCAAAGGCCATTGCCCATGATAATGGCAGGAATGATATGAATCGACTAAAGAAATTTAACATGTATTATGATCCCTTTATTCTGTAATTCTGATGCTCCCCAATATCATAAAAAACGTAATCCCAACAGTTGAGTTCGTAATTATAAGATAGTGGACCGAAAAACAATTGTTTTATCTGTAATAGACTCCCGCAGGAATGCAGAAGATATTCTTTTAAGACGAATCGTTTTTTAACAGATTTGGGGCACTCCCTCAATTTTTTTAGAATCGATGTAACAATTTCATTGATCCTGTAACAAGTGTTGATACAATAAGAGCATCACCTTTGAGTGGGAAGAAGGTCTCGGTGTTTCTCGTCAACAGTTGCACCGTATTTTAGCATGTACCCATCCAATTACAACGGAAATGATTCTTCGGATTGGCAAATTCGCCGGTAATGGGCCTGGGCTATGGCTGAGAATGCAGCAGGCTTATGATTTATGGTATGTCGAACATCGGATGGCGGACGAGTTATCCAAGATTGAATCAATTTCATCAAAATGCTGTAATGTCTGACCCTTTCGATTTAAGTAAATGATTATTCGCCGTACATATCTGTTATGAGCTTTCGTAACTGGGCAGCGTAATTCTTCTGTTTAGGAGAAAAAAGTATATGAACCAAGGCGAATATTGCTATTCCCTTATGAGCTTGCCCATGTAACTCATTGGTTTTGTGAGGATTAAAAAAACGCCTCTTCCCGATTTTTATATTGGAGCACATGCTGCTGTGTTTGGCATTGCGCATCGTTATCAAGAATGCGCAATGTATCCGTCATCCAGTGGTTTTCAAATATTGAAAAAGCTTATTGACAGGGAACAACTTTCCGGAAGGTATCCTTGGACCAGATAATCTGGTTATCCGGTGTCTTGCCGGCTTCTTTCCATTGGTCGGCAACCTGCAGGCAATAAGAGCCCATATTGATGGTCTCCGGACTCTTATCTTCCGGCTTTTCACCGCCAATGCGGAGCAGATCAGTGTTGGTGGAGGTGTAGTTGGGCTTGATGGTGGCGGCACCACATCCAACTATGGTCACAATAACGATGCAGGCTGCTAATAGACGAATTGTGTTTTTCATCGGTTTCATTCTCCTTATTGTTTTCGGAATATCGAATTAAAAAAATCTGTTTACAACCAGTTCTTCGGTAAAAAGTTCCTTGCCGAAGCTTAATTGAAATTCATAAAACAACTTGAATTTACAGGATGAATATAGTTCGGTATTCCAAGTTTGTCATACTGGAAGAATAGAGTTCCAATCCAAAAAATTTCGATCCATTACCTACATAACGGAAAAAACAAAGTCAAGAGCAAATCTTGGGTGCAATCAAAATGGTTGAAAAAACAGTGGATTCCGGATTATGTCGGTATGATGCCAATAGCGTTACCGGTCATTCCGGTGAAGGCTGAATTTTTTTCCTGGTTTCCGCTTTTTTCAATACGCCAGCTTGTAGGAAGAAGGTAAGGAGTGTTCCAATCATCAGCAGAACTCCGGCGGTTATAAAAGAAGAGGTGTAAGAACCGGAGTCTGTCTGGAGCATCTGGGAAAGCCTTCCCATGACAAACCCGCCGACACCCCAGGCTGTAAACACGATTCCGTAATTGGTTCCGAAATTATTCAGTCCCCAGAAATCTTTGGTAAAGGAAGGGAATATAGAGAGGTTGGTTCCATAGTTAAATCCGATAAGGGTGGCCAGCAGCAGAAGCGTAATGGCGCTGGTATCCCCATGGCCAACAAAAAAGATACTGACAAACATCAATACCGCCTGGAATCCAAGCATGATCATCAAGGTCTGTCCGCGGCCGATTTTATCTGATAAAATCCCGGCAATAATTCTGCCTCCGGCATTGCCGATGGCCATGATTGCAACGACGATAAAAGCATATTCACCCATGCTCTGTATGGCCATGCCGGCAACGCTCCCGATCACCATTAATCCGGCTCCGGCGCCGATAAAGTAGGTAATCCAGAGAACATAGAATTGCCTGGTTTTCAGCATTTCCAGTGCTCCGGCATTGTTGCTTTTTAGGGGCGTGGTTGCAGGGTGCTTGGGATTTGAAATCTCTTTATCCGGAACATATCCGGCCGGAGGATTGACCAGGAAAAGAGACAGCCCGCAAACAACAAGCAGAAAGGCGATTCCAAAGAACAGCATGGCGTTCTGAAGACCCCAGACATTCAGGAGATATTTTGCCAGCGGCGCGATATACACAGAAGCCAGTCCAAACCCGGAAACCACCAGTCCTGCGATCAATCCGGTTCTGGCAGGCGGAAACCATTTCAGGGCCGGCGGTGTTGCCGAGGAATATCCAAATCCGATTCCAGTGCCTGCCAGCACGCCGAATCCAATGATCCAGCACCAATAGGATGTGGTTTGGGAAATCCAGATAAAACCAAGGCCTACCATGATTCCTCCCAGGAATGCAGTCACCCTGGGGCCAAATTTGTCCTGACATTTCCCGGCAAGGATCATGGCAAAAGAAAACACAAGGCAGCAGACAGCATAGGGATCATTCAGGGAGGACAGATCCCAGGCAAAGGAACCTTCTCCGCCGGTCTCAATCGATTGTTTGATCGAGATTTTAAAGATGCTCCAGGTATACAGAATTCCAAGGGCCAGATTGATGCCCGTGCCTGCAATGGTTACCTTCCATCCCTTGTTTTTATTTATCACACTTTCCAATATATTTGCCGTTCATCTTTGTGGTCATTTCCATTCCACCCTGGTTGACTTTCATGTTGCCGGAGAATGTGTCTCCTGAATAGGTGATGGTACCGGTTCCTTTGGTATCACCATCTTCTCCCTTGCATTTGGTTGACCATGTTACGGTGTTCCCGCTGGTTTTGACGTCAACGGCATCGCAGTTCTCGTTTTGTTGTTGTTGCTGAGTATTTTCCGGAACCAGATCGCTCTTGGTTATGCACTGGGTGTATGTGAATGGGGGCAACTGCATCGGCATGCCCGGCATCTCCATTGTGGTGGTGACTTCCCATTTGCCTTCCTTGAGATTGGGCTCTGCAAAAGATGTAGAAACCATTGCAAATACAACAAATATCAGGATTGCTGCTTTTTTGATCATGATTTTTCCTCCTGGTTGTCAGTATAGGTTGTTTTCCGAAAGGGCATGTTATGCATGATTGATCCGGCGTTGTCAATAAACTCATTAATGAAATCTGAAAAAGCGAATCATGGATTCTCTTTTCCGGCAATTTTTACCCAGGAATCCTTTAATGTTACGGTACGGTTGAAAACCGGATGATTCTTGGAACCGTCTTTGATGTCTTTACAGAAATAACCGAGTCTTTCAAACTGGAAGGAATAGCCTGGGGCGGCATCGGCAAGTCCGGGTTCGATTTTACAGCCCATAAGCACTTCCAGGGAATCTGGATTGATGAAATCGGTAAAATGGGAGCCGTTGGTACCCTCATCCGGATTTTCCTTATTGAAAAGGCGGTCATACAGCCGGACTTCGGCGTTCATAGCATGGGCGGCAGACACCCAGTGGAGCGTTGTCTTTACCTTTCTGCCATCCGGAGAATCGCCGCCGCGTGTTGCCGGGTCATAGGTGCAGTGAACCTCAACAATTTCTCCGGTTTTTTCATCCTTCACAACATGGGTGCAGGTAATGAAATAGGCATACCGCAACCGGACTTCGCGTCCGGGCGAAAGCCGGAAAAATTTTTTCGGGGGATTTTCCATAAAATCATCTTTTTCAATATAGATTTCCCTGGAAAAGGAGATGGTTCGGGAACCCATATCCGGCTTGTTCGGATGAAGCGGGGCATTCAGTTCCTCTGTCTGGTTTTTCGGATAATTATCAACCACAACCTTCAAAGGCCGAATCACTCCTAAATGCCTGGGCGTTTTTTCATTCAGGTCTTCCCGGATGCTGAATTCCAGAAGAGCCACATCCACCATGCTGTCCCTTCTGGCCATACCGATCCGTTCACAGAAATTCCGGATGGATAAAGGGGTGTATCCCCGTCTGCGGATTCCGGCGATGGTCGGCATTCTCGGGTCATCCCAGCCGGCCACAAATTTCTGTTCCACCAGCACTTGCAGTTTTCTTTTGCTCATCACGGTGTAACTCAGATTCAGACGCGCAAACTCAATCTGCTGGGGATGGCATGGGACATCCAGTTGATCCAGTATCCAGTTATAGAGCGGACGATGGTCCTCAAACTCAAGGGTGCAGAGGGAATGGGTGATTCCTTCGATGGAGTCTGACAGACAATGGGCAAAATCATACATGGGATAAATCGGCCAGGCATCGCCTGTTCGGTTGTGTGTGACATGCTTGATTCGATAGATCGCCGGGTCACGCATGTTCATGTTCGGGGAGGCCATATCGATTCTGGCCCGCAAAACATGCGCTCCTTCCGGGAATTCACCCTTTCTCATACGCTCAAACAGATCCAGGTTTTCATCAATGGAACGGTTCCGGTATGGGCTGTCTTTTCCAAGTTCCTGCAAGGTTCCCCTGTATGCCCGTGTATCTTCCGGGCTGAGGCTGCAAACATAGGCCTTGCCTTTTTGGGTCAATTCAACCGCATAAGCGTAAAGCTGGTCAAAGTAGTCGGATGCATGATAAAGCCGGTCTTCCCAGTCAAAACCAAGCCAGCGGACATCGAACTGGATGGACTCCATGTATTCAACTTCCTCTTTGCTCGGATTGGTATCATCAAACCGGAGATTACAAGTTCCCCCCTTGTATTCCTGCGCGATGCCGAAATTGAGGCAGATTGATTTGGCATGTCCGATATGAAGATATCCATTGGGTTCCGGAGGGAAACGGGTAGCGACCTTGCCGCCATGTTTGTTATTTTGAACATCTTCCGAGATAATGGTTTTGATGAAGTTTGAAGGCGTTGAAGGTATTTCCGTATTCATTTTTGCTTAACCTTTATTATGTAATGGGAACTTCAATCAATATCCGTGTGCCGGCTCCG
>CAMBQS010000256.1 GCA_945870015.1 Desulfocicer vacuolatum DSM 3385 | reverse complement strand
TTGATCGATCTTTGATTTCCATACTGATTTTCAATACCGTACCTAAATCCGGAAAAACCATTTTTCACCCTTTGAATGTATCATTTTCCAAAATAAAATTTATCCTGATTTTTATCTGTTTGAGGTTGAAAGGGGTGAATACAAAAAATAAGCAAATAAAAAAGGGACTCAGAATTTCTCCCAAGTCCCTGTTTTTATTAATGGTAGCGGGGGCTGGATTTGAACCAACGACCTTCGGGTTATGAGCCCGACGAGCTACCGGACTGCTCCACCCCGCATCAGAGTTGATTTATATATAGAACTGAAAAAACCTTGTCAAGAAAATACTAATTTTTTATAAACAATTCAATCTTTTTTTTGATCCGGCTGATCTCTTCCTTGCGGTTTCCGCTTGATTCCGGCTGGATGCGAACAAGCTTGGTTCTTGAGGAAACTCCTGAAACCACTTCTATATTCGCCCGTGGAATATCGAAACAGCCGGCCAGAAACTTGATGCACATGGCATTGGCTGCCCCATCCACCGGCGGCGCGGTCAGGCGCACTTTCAGGGCATCGCCATGCAGCCCCTTGATTTCATTTTTGGATGAACGCGGCTGCACAAATATTTTAAAGGTCAGTCCTTTTTCGTTTTCCGTAATCTCCAGCATAATCTTGTAATCACGATGGTACTGCCAGCTCTTTTTGCAGCAGTTTCTGTAAAGCAGGATAATCCAATGTTACCGGGAACTCCGGGAATTCCTGAATGACATTTTCCGGAGGCCGGAACAGCATGGCTGCGTCCGCCTCTTTCAGCATCCCGATATCATTATAGGAATCACCAAAAGCAATCACCCTGTATTTCAGACTTTTCAGGGCCAGAACCGTCTGTTTCTTGGCTTCGGGCTGCCGCAGGTTGTATCCGGTGATTGTGCCATCTCCATCAATGGAAAGGGAATGGCAGAACAAGGTCGGCCTTCCGAGTTTTTCCATCAATGGACCGGCAAACTGTGAAAAGGTGTCGGATACAATAATCACCTGGGTCTGGGATCGGAGCCAATTTAAAAAATCCAGCGCGCCTTCCAGCGGGTCCATGGTTGCAATTACTGCCGTAATATCCTGTATTTTCAGATTGTGCTCTGCCAGAATTTTCAACCGTCTTTTCATCAGGACATTATAGTCTGAAATATCCCGTGTGGTCAGTTTGAGTTCCTCGATTCCTGTTTTTTTGGCAACATTAATCCAGATCTCCGGTACAAAGACCCCTTCCAGATCAGAACATACAATATTCATGATACCTCTATTCCTTTGTTAATTTAATCAATGTCATCTGACTCAATCCGGATCAGCACGGGCGTATCGGCAATTACATCCAGGCTGCTGATCTGATCCATCGCATTCATGACATCCGCCTCTCTTGCGATATGCGTCACCATGACGATGGGCACCGCGCCTTTTTCATCCCTTCCGCGCTGATGAACGGTCTGGATGCTGATTCCATGGTCTCCCAAAATACCGGCTACTCTGGAAAGAACCCCCGGCCGGTCCAGGGCGGAAAACCGGAAATAGTAATGGGTACGGATATCATCCATCGGCGTTACAGGAATCTTCCGGATATGCTGAGGCTGATAGGAAAGGCCGGGAATCCGGTTGCTGACCCCCAGCATCAGGTTACGTGCAATATCCGCAATATCTCCGATGACCGCACTGGCGGTGGGCATCATGCCAGCCCCGTATCCGTGAAGCAGAATCTCTCCGACCGCATCACCGGTAACCGTCACTGCATTCAGGGAGCCGCTCACATTGGAAAGCAGATTCCCGGACGGTATCATAGTAGGGTGAACCCTCGCCTCCACGGAATCTCCGGAAAACTTGCTGATGGCCAGCAGCTTGATGGTGTATCCGGACTGTTTGGCAAATTCGATATCCATGGAATTGATATTGGAAATCCCCTCCACGTAGATATCGTCCAGATTCAATTCCATCCCATAAGCCAGGGAGGACAGAAGCGCCAGTTTGTGGGCAGTGTCAAACCCTTCGATGTCCAGCGTCGGGTCTGCTTCCGCAAATCCTTTTTCCTGCGCTTTTTTCAATGCTTCCGCAAACGGAACACCGGTTTCGGTAATGCTGGAAAGGATATAATTGCAGGTACCGTTCAGGATTCCTCTCATTTCCAGAATCCGGTTTCCCACCAGGGATTCACGGATGGTTTTGATGATCGGCATGCAGCCGCCCACACTGGCCTCAAACCCGATATCCACACCTTTTTGGGATGCCGCCCGGAAGATTTCAATGCCGTGAGACGCCAGCAGCGCCTTGTTGGCGGTCACAACATGCTTTCCGTTTGCAATGGCTTTCATCATCAGTTTTCTGGCAACGGTCTCTCCGCCGATCATCTCGACGATGATGTCGATATCCGGATCATCCACGACCTGAAATGCATCCGATACAAACACGCCTTCATCAAAGCAGATGCCCCGGTCGGTTTTCATATCCAGATCCGCCACATGTTTCAGGATCAGCTTGGCTCCGATCCGGGACTGGAGCAGATCGCTGCTATTCAGCAAAATCCTGGCAACTCCGGTTCCAACGGTTCCACAACCCAGTAATCCGATTTTCACCTCTTTCATGATCCGATCTTCTCCTCGTTGATATCGATCTATCCAAGAACTTTTTTAATTCCTCTCACAGCCTGATTGATCCTCTTGTTGTTCTTAATCAGTGCGAAACGAACGTACTCATCTCCGTATTCTCCAAACCCCGGGGCATTATGTCCCCGGTTTCCCCCTGGCTGCTTGTTTCTCTTTCAATAACCAGACATTACACGATGACACTGCGGATGTCAAAATTTGTTTTGACTTTTCATCGGTTTCAGTTTAGATTTTTTTTTGCCTTTTTGATCGTCTAATCCAGGAGAAAATAATGACAGACCCTTTGACTTATGCGGATGCCGGTGTCGATATTGACAAGGCAAATACTTTTATCAAAACCATCAAAGAGATTGCAAACCAGACGCCCAGAACCGGTGTAATGGGAGAAATCGGCGGATTTGGAGGGCTTTTTTCTCTGAATGTTGAAAACTTTGAAAGACCAGTTCTGGTCAGCTCCACAGATGGAGTCGGCACAAAACTTAAAATCGCGTTTATGATGAACAAACACGATACAATCGGTATTGACCTTGTGGCAATGTGTGTCAACGATGTGATTGTGCAGGGAGCAAAACCGTTGTTTTTTTTAGATTATCTCGCCATCGGCAAACTGAATACCGATACCGCTGCTGACATTATCAAGGGTATTGCCGAGGGCTGCCGCCAGGCCGGCTGTGCGCTCATTGGTGGGGAGACTGCTGAAATGCCCGACATCTACCATGAAGGCGAATATGACCTGGCTGGTTTTTCAGTGGGTGTTGTGGATAACAGTAAAATCATTGATGGTTCGGAAATCCGTGTGGGGAATAGACTGATTGGCATTGCATCCAGCGGACTGCACAGCAATGGATATTCCCTTGTCCGGAAAATATGTTTTGACAGACTGAAACTGAAAATTGACACTCTGGTACCGGAACTGGGAAAAACCATTGGTGAAGAACTCCTGGAACCAACCAGGATCTATGCGGAAATCGTTCGATGCCTGATTAAAGATCTCCCCATTCACGGATTGGCCCATATTACCGGCGGGGGCATATCCGATAATATCATCCGGATTATTCCCCAGTCGTGCAAGGTCGAAATCCAGAAAGATTCCTGGGTTACCCCTCCGATCTTCTCTTTCCTTCAACAGGCCGGCAAAGTATCGGATACGGAGATGCTGCGGACTTTTAACAATGGCATCGGAATGATCGCCGTTGTTCCGGAAGAATCTTCACAGGAAATCCTCGAACGGCTTTCCGGGATGAATGAAAAAGCATACCTCATCGGAACGGTTGTCGAACGAAAGACATCAAAAACCCAGATCAAATGGATCAAAGAAACAACCTGTTGACAGAATGATTGTTCTCGGAATTGAATCCTCCTGTGACGAAACCGCAGCAGCCATTGTGGAAAACGGGGAAAAAGTTCTCTCCTCCATTGTATCTTCACAGATCGATATTCACCATCGATATGGCGGTGTCGTTCCAGAGCTTGCCTCCCGGAAGCATATTGAATCCATTGCTCCGGTCGTCAATGAAGCCATTCAGACATCCGGAAAGAGATTATCCGAGATAAACGGCGTAGCCGTTACCCAGGGTCCTGGACTGATCGGCTGCCTGCTGGTGGGTTTCTCTTTTGCAAAAGCCTGGGCATGGTCACGGGATATCCCGGTAGTAGGTGTGGACCATCTGGAAGGACACATCAATTCCGTATTCATCTGCGACAACCCTCCACAGTTTCCGTTTGTTGCCCTCCTGGTTTCCGGCGGACATACCAGTATCTATCATGTAACCTCCCACATGCAAGCCAGGCTCATGGGCCGGACCAGAGATGACGCAGCCGGAGAAGCCTATGATAAAGTGGCAAAGATGTTGAACCTTGGCTATCCGGGCGGAAGCATCATTGATGAACTGGCGGCCAAAGGGGATTCCGGAAAAATCAGGTTCCCCAGATCCTATCTGGACAAGGATGGATTTGATTTCAGTTTCAGCGGAATGAAAACCGCCGTCAATCGATACATTCAAAACCATCCAAATGAATACCAGGATCAGGCCGTGGACATTGCTGCAGGATTTCAGGACGCGGTGACGGATGTTCTCTGCTTCAAACTGATGAAAGCCGCTCAGGAAACCGGCTGCAACCATATCGCAATTGTCGGGGGAGTGGCAGCGAACAGGGGACTGAGGGAAAAGATCCGATCCCAGGCTGAGGGCAAAAACCTGACATTGCACATCCCGCCGGTTGAGCTATGCGGGGACAATGCTGCAATGATCGCAGCAACCGGCTTTCACTACCTGAAAGCCGGACACCGACTGCCGCTTGATGCGGATGTTTACTCCCGGATTAAAAGGGAATAATGCTATTCGCTCAAGATATTGTATTCATAAAATTGTATTCATAAAATTCTTGACCCACAAATAGGTTTCAATTACAATTAGACACCGAAAAAACAATGCCTCATTATTATTATCTTTTATTTTTTTCATGGAATAGTTGAATCATAATTTTGAGTAATGGAGAAAAAATGAATAAAGCAGCGATAACCAAACATGAGATTTACAATAAACTTGTCGATTTTTCCGAGCAGGATTTACATGATATCGCCAATTTTATCGATTTCATGAGGCACAAAAAAAAACTTGGTGCAAAAAAAGTGTTTAAACTGCAAGGGATACTGAAAGGGCATGATATCGACCTCTCCGTATTGAAAGAGATTAAACATCAGATATGGCGGCACGTTGATCAGGAGCTTGATAATGAATAGTTACGTGACCGATACGCCTCCTGTTATTCATATATTTTTTCATCCACAGCATCTGCTTCCAATGCATCCCCTTCGCAGTCGCGGGTTCTGGCGGCCTGTCTATTTTTGGCATACTCACCATACCACTCATGAGCAATGATCATGGACATC
>CAMBQS010000255.1 GCA_945870015.1 Desulfocicer vacuolatum DSM 3385 | reverse complement strand
AGAATGCAAACAGTTTTACGGTTCCTCGCTGTCTACTGTGAGTGACCCACCCGAAATTTGTAAAACCAGATTTGAAAACTCATGCTTTCTTGCATATATTGTTGAGCCCGGCCATATTTAAGGATACTTTTGGTATTGATAATATTTCCGGACCACCCAAAACTCAAGAATAGGATAACTAATCTGAAGTCGGGTTTTTTGCCTCATCGAGCACTTTTCTGACCATTTCGGCAAGATCACCTCTTGCCACGGGCTTCTTTAAAAATCCTTTGACACCCAGGTCCATAGCACGCTTCTCATCGTTTTCATCGCTGAATCCTGTGCAAAGAATAACAGGAATATTTGGTCTGATCGTAATCAATTCCATGGTAAGTTGCTCCCCTGTCATGTTCGGCATGCCCCTGTCGCTGATCACCAGATCGAAACCGGAGGGATTGGCCTTGAAAACTGTCAAAGCATCCGGACTGCTCATTCTGGTAGTTATCTGGTAACCCAGCCTTTCGAGCATCATCTGTTCCATGCGAATGATCGGCTCTTCATCATCAACTAGCAGAATGTTTTCGCAGCCTTTTGGATACTCTCTGGTGACTGCGGCAGTCTTGCTTTCAATGGCGTCTTCCAGAAGCGGCAAGTACACATGAAAGGCTGTTCCTTTGCCGGGCTCACTGTAGACCCGGATATCTCCGCCATGTTCCAGCACGATGCCGTGCACCACGGAAAGTCCCAGTCCTGTCCCCTTTCCCAGTTCCTTTGTAGTAAAGTAGGGCTCGAATATTTTACTGATCAGCCCCCGATTGATTCCGATTCCGGTGTCAGATATTATTATGCATGCGTATTTTCCTGGCTTCATTGAATTGTCAGGCAAAGCATCTTTTTCAAGTTCTGTCTCTTTCAACTCGATATTTATCGTTCCACCATTAATCTCAACGGCATGATAGGCATTGGTGATAAGGTTCATAGCTATTTGGTGTACCTGTGAGGGATCTGCTGAGACCATGCCACAATCCACTTTGATATGGCTTGTGATTTCAATATTCATGGGTATTGTTGCACGGGACAGTTTCAATACCTCTTTCAGAATCGGCTGAATTCGGATGGGCAGTTTCTGGGGGTTGGATTGACGGCTGAAAGCCAGGATCTGTTTAACCAGATCACTGCCCCGTTGAGCAGATTTGTAGATTTGTTCAATGTTTTCATGTGCTGAGTTGCCTGGTGGAATTTCATCAAGCAGCATCTCAGAGAGGCCGCTGATCGGGAACAAGATGTTGTTCAGATCGTGGGCAATGCCGCCGGCAAGGGAGCCAATAGACTCCATTCTTTGCGCCTGCTGCAACCTATCTTCGAGCATGGTTTTTTCCTGCTCTGCCCGCTTTCGTTCCACCAGGATGCCAATGAGTCTGGCGGAGACTTGCAATCGACGTTTTGCCATCTCTATGATAAAGTGCGGACGGGAATCATAATTTCTGGCCTCCAAGATGAGCTCTTCAAGGTCCAGTTCGTATGAATCTGCAATCGCCCTAAGTTTTGCAAGATCCTTGGGTGGATCTCCATAACCAAAATTGATGGCTCCGATGATTTCTTCACCAGCGAAGATGGGTACGGCATAGAGCCGTATTCCGCCATTGCATTCTATATCCATAGGCGCACGCTTGTCGATGGCCTGCTTGGAGCAGATTGTCCAACAGGATTCGTGGCAGAGCCACTTGCCGCATTTAAGAGCTGTGCGGTTGTCTTCTGTATGGCACAAATTTCGAGAGGCACGATCCATCAGACGGCACCAGGACGAAGAAAAAATTCCATAGGCATAGTCGCCATTCTTCTCGTAAATTGCAGAAGACGTTCCCATCAGATCCAGGTATTCGCTCGCGATACTATGTAGAACATGTTTATCGATAGCTTCTGCAATGCGGCCGCAATGGTTCAGTGCGGTCAGGTCTCCGTAGCCTTGATCACCATCAGAATCTGCAAATTCTTCGGTAAGAGAAGATGACGGCGTCGTTGACAACATCCACTCGATTCTCTTCAGCGCTTCCTCCGTCTTCATGCGTTCGGTGATGTCTCGCAGAAAAGCCACTAAGCGTCCGCCTTCGGTGGACCTGTACTGAACGCTGACTTCGACGGTTATAATACGCCCATCCTTGCGGCGGTGTCTGGACTCAAAACGATGCTCACCCTGCGCCATGACATTCCGCATGTGGGCGGCTGTGTCGTCGGCCGTTTCGACGGCCTCCAGATCGGAAATGCTCATGGATAGCAGCTCTTGTGCATTATAGCCGCTCATCTGACAATAGGTCTCATTGACTTCCAATAGGCGCCCATGCATATCCACCAACCAGAAGCCATCCATAGCCGTCTGGAGGATGGTCCTAAGCCGTTCTTCGCTCGCAATCAAAGTCTCTTCTGTCCGCTTTCGCTCAGTGATATCGGTGTTTATTCCGATATAGGCGATAATATTTCCTACAGCATCGCGCTGAGGAACTGCCAAGCCATACACCCATGTGATTTTACCGGAAGGGGTCTGAAAACGGTATTCAAATCCCCAACGGCCTTCGGATGCAACCATCTTCTGCCAGTTCGAAAATACAAAATCCCGATCCTCTGGGTGTATCCCTTTAATCCAGCCGTCGCCAAGTGCTTCTTCCAGGCTCAGTCCGGCCATTTCGCACCAGCACGGGTTGCATATTGACAATGGCCGTTAGATTTGCACAGATAAATGCCAGAGGGCGCCAGGAAAGATAATGTGCGGAAGGTATCCTCGCTTTTTCGCAGCTCCTCTTCAATTCGTTTGCGCTCGGTAATGTCGCGCGCTGAGGATAACGCGCCGGTCGCTTGGCCTCTTTCATCTTTTAGCGCACGGCACCACCAGGCAAGCAGTCTCTTTTCGCCGTCTTTGCGTCTTTGCCAGCTTTCGACATAGATAATGTCATCCTGTCCGTTAAAAACCGGCTGAACCGCAGAATAGGTGTCTTGTTCTCCTTCAAAAAAGAACGCCGCTTCTTTACCAAGCACATCTTTTCCAAAAAATTCAAGCCCCGCAGCATTCGCCCACGTATAGATTTTATTGGTATCAACCTCCATGATGATTTCCGGAACAGCATCAAGCATAGCCTCATGCCGCAAACTCAAGGCTTTTATATGGGCCTCCACCCGCTTGAGCTCGGTGACGTCCATAATGGCGCCGACAAGTCCCGTGATGGCGCCTGAAGTATTCGTCAGCGTGGCTTTGTGAAAAACGACATCTCGCAACTCCCCATATGCATTTGTTACCTGCGAATCATAAACCTGTGTAGATATTTTTTTAAACAATTCTATATCTTTAGCATGGTATATCCTGGCCAGTTCAGGTGGATTGATATCGAATACCGAACAGCCAATCAATTCTGATTTCGGTCTGCCGAAAAAGGTTTCAAAAGCATTATTAAAACCTTTGTATCGCCCTTCAACGTTTTTGTAAAAAACAGGCAATGGTATGGATTCCAAAAGGCTCTGGAGGAATTGTTCACTTTCCTTCAGCGCTATTTCAGCCTGTTTGCGCTCAGTGATATCATGAAAAACACAGTGAGTCTGCTGGAAAGTTCCTTTTATATCCCTGCTTATCTTCCCGTTAAAAGAAACCAGAATGAGGTTTCCATTTTTTTTGACCATTTCAAACTCAACTCCCAGAACCTCGCCGATGGACTTAAACCGCGGAAAATTTTCCTTGAAATGATCCCGCCAGTCAGGATGCAGAAAATCAGCAAAGGATTTGCCAATGACTTCTTCTCTGGTATATCCGAGGGTATCCAGCCAGGTTTGGTTGACAACAAGAAAATGGCCATTTTCATCCAGTGATTGATAGCCCAATTGGGCTTTTTCATAAAGCACCTTGAACAAGCTTTCGCTTTCCTGTAATGCTTCCCTGGAATACTTGTGCTCAGATTCTATTTTTTCCAGTTCCTGAACCCGTTTTTCCAATTCTTCATAGGTGGGTTTCACTGTCATATAGGACCTCTTTATAATGTCCAATGCATGCAAATGTTCAATATGCATGTTCTTCCAAGCTGAAAATTCAGTTTTAAGGTTCCCCTGAGCACCACAATCTTTTCGTAAAACCCTTTTTCCACAATTTCGATCCCATTGCAATTGCAACTATAATGCAGTTTTCCAAAACTCAACCATACTTGCATATATGCATGAGTAATATTTTCAGGATTTTTAATCATGAATATTTCTGGTATCATTAACCATAGCCGAAGTTGCCGGCGGTCGTCAAAACATTAGATCAACCCCATGAACAAAGGTTGGTTTGCTGGACGGTTGCTTGATCCAGATGGTTCAAAGACCGTGTTTCAGTATAAATCAAGAATTGTATCGGTATGCATGAGAAAACCGCGAAGTAAATACTCAACAATCGGATACTGATTCTTGATTATGGAACTATCTGATCCATTCCTTGGGTTGGTCTCCGTTGCAATGAATGCGCACTGTCATGGTGACCCTTCCGAAAAAATTAATGCTTTAGTGGCTGCATCTGCGGGGAAAAGGGACTCTAAACGGAGTTCTTGTGTGGTTAAATCAAGCGGTGTGCCAAGTGTAGTGATCGTCGTAAAGAAACTTGCTGTGATGGTGTCTTTTTCAAAAGTCAAATTCATTATGGGAAGATTGTCATCAATTTGAAAATCAATAGGGTCTTCACCGGTTCGCAGCCGTGAAACCTCTTCATATAATAAAAACAATTTGCTGTTTTGAGTCGAAGCGGCCTCATCTAACAGTCTATTCAGCATGAATTGTTGTATCCTCTGCCAATCTTTAATGTATGGTCGCAAGCCGTCTTCGGCAAACGTCAGGTGATACACATTATTGTACTTCTTTAGCACATGCTCCCCTACGAGGAATTTGATCATGTGCTCATATCCGGAATTGATCATTAAAATATTATATGCCGCATTGACCACAAATGCAGGATAGGGCTCATGCTTTTCCAGCATACGCTGTAAGGCCTGTCGAACAACTTCCATTTTATCGCTGTTAAACGGTTCCTCACTATACTCGGAAGCATACCCGGCGGCTTTCAGGAACGAATTACGGTGCCTTAGAGGCAGTTTTAATGAGTGTGCTATTTTCAGAACCAAACTGCGGCTGGGCATGGATCTGCCAGTTTCCACAAAACTTAAATGCTTTGTGGAGATACCAACCTCCAGCGCCAGATCCATCTGGCTCATCCTATTGATTTTACGCCAGAAACGTAAAAAATCCCCTGCCGTTTCATTCTTTTTTTTAATTTCCACAAAATTCTGCACAAATTTTACCTTTGAGGTAATGGACTTATTAACCTTTTGCGTTTACCATACGCGGAAAGCTTGTTCGAATCAAACAAAAAAGGAGAACTTCAATGGGTGCGTTTAGAATTTTGTTGGCTGTTTTTATTACTGCTATCATTAGTTTCACTGGTGTAGTGATCACAAATCATGGATGGAACCTACTTCCCATTTTCTTTGGTGATATAGCGGCAATGACCTGGCCGGGCCAGTTCAACTTTGATT
>CAMBQS010000254.1 GCA_945870015.1 Desulfocicer vacuolatum DSM 3385 | reverse complement strand
ATCCCAAAGGAGCTACCTGCTATTGCGGCAAAAAGGGATGTATTGAAACAAAAATCAGTGGATCTGGTGTGGAGGCATCCTACTTTGTTAGATTTGGGAAACACCTTACCATGAAAGAGATTGTAGACGGATACCGCAATCAGATTCCGGATTGCAAAGAGGTCTTTTTACAATTTATCGATGATTTTGGCCGGAGCGTCGGTGGGTTGATATCCACCCTTGACCCGGATGCGATTGTAATCGGCGGAGGCCTCTCCAACATCCATGAATTATATACAATCGGGGTAGAACGGGTAAAATATTATGCATTTCACCAGGATATCCGAACTCCTATACTGAAAAACCAGCTCGGCGATTCAGCAGGTGTTTTTGGAGCTGCCTGGTTAGCTTCAGATTCCTGAAAAGTTTCATTTCACGGCTGGTGTAAATGGCATCCACAACAGATGATAGATTTCCAGCTTTTTTTCCTGAATGTGACCATCCACACCCGTCCAGATCTGTTCCTGATTCACACCGGTGAGAAGCGTACCAAAAATTCGGTCCCAGATGGAAAAAATCCCGCCAAAATTTGTATTCCGCTCTTCCAGGTCCACCGAGTGATGAATCCGATGCATGGCCGGCGGTACAAAAAGAATCCAGTAAAGGCTCTCGATCTGTCCGGGCATTCTGATTCCGCTGTGCTGGAAGAAAAAGCATAATAAAAATAAACACTCGAAAATAAACACTCCTACAGGTTCTGCTCCAATGAAATAGACCAGGCCAATCCCGAATATGGAGCGAAAGCAGACCTCGACCAGATGAAATCGCATGGCAGTTGAAACATCTACATCCAGGTCTGTATGGTGTACCCGATGAAAGCGCCATAAAAGCGGAATCCGGTGAATCAGGATATGTAAAAAATAAAACATCAGATCCATAAAAACAATGGTATCCACAATTTTCAACCAGGTTGGAATCTCCACCAGATTCAGCAGGCCGATATTCTCTTTTGTCACAAAAGAGGCTGTGGTAATTAGTAAGGATGCAACCACCACTTCATAAAAAATGATATTGATCATTCCCAGGGTCAGGTTATTCATCCACCGCCTGATTTTGGATACGGAGTTCTCACGATAGGGAATAACCAGTTCCAGAATCAGGAAAAAAAACAACCCACCTAAAACAAAACCAATTTTGATTGCATCGACATTAATATTTGCCATGTTTGTTCTCTCTGCTGATTGCTTTATGGTTTACAGGTTTATTCTTGAATAGGGTTTGACCGGTTCGCCATCATCTGTTTTTTTAATTGAACCTTTTATATATTTGTGTTTTTAATAAAAGTCAAAACAATGGCATGGATATCTGAAAAAAAGAGTAACCGCATATGACAACAGGCCATAAAAATCCATTGGTAACGGTAGATATTATCATTCAAACTCAGGGCGGTATTGTATTGATTGAAAGGCTCAATCCGCCTTATGGCTGGGCCCTGCCGGGAGGATTTGTGGATTATGGGGAAACCGTTGAACAGGCCGCTGTCCGGGAAGCAAAAGAAGAGACTTCTCTGTGTGTAACATTGGAAGAACAGTTTCACACCTATTCAGATCCGAATCGGGATTCAAGGCATCATACGATTTCAACTGTATTTATAGCTCATTCCAGTGATATCCCTAAAGCCGCAGATGATGCAAAAAACCTTGGTGTCTTCACGCAGAAAAATCTGCCGGAGCCGATTGTTTTTGATCACAGAAAAATTATTGATGATTTTTTCAAATACCGGAATGGAATGAATCGTATCCAAATTTTTACACGATTGACGGAGGCAGCATGAAATTGCCCGGATCATCAAACCATAACCAACCATTTCAATATCTGAAGGAAAAAACATGATCAGGAGGAACATATGAAAAAAATCGGTATTTTACTGGCGGGCTGCGGTGTAAAAGACGGCTCAGAAATTCATGAAGCTGTGTTGACCCTGTTATTTGTCGAACAAAAAGGAGCCAGGGCTGTATTCATGGCACCGGATATTGAACAAAGTGGTGTAATCAACCATCTTACCGGTGAAAAAACAGTTGAAAAAAGGAATGTACTGGTCGAATCCGCCAGAATTGCAAGGGGAGACATACAAAATATCAAAAATATTTCCGCTTCAGATATTGACGGTCTGATCCTGCCGGGTGGTTTTGGCGCTGTATGCAATCTGTCTGATTTTGCATCCAGTGGCAAAGATATGAAGGTCAACCCGGATGTAAAACAACTGATCCATAAAATGATCTCCCAGAAAAAACCGGTCGGAGCCCTGTGTATCGCTCCGGCAACGCTGGTTGGTGCCATTCCTGAAAAAAGCCCGTCCATTACAATTGGTAATGATATAACCGTATCCCAAACACTCGAAGAGATGGGCGGCTCACACCAAAATTGTGCTGTGGATGAGATTCATGTAGATGAAATCAATAAGCTGGTAACCACTCCGGCTTATATGATCGGGCCGGGAATCAAAGAGATTGCAATCGGAATCGAAAAACTGGTGGATAAGGTGCTATCGCTCATTAAGGGATAATCTGTTCCACAAGCCAGAACAGTCCCATTCCGACAACAACCGTTCCGGCCAGGGATCTTGTTTTCAGTGCAAACAAAAAGGTCGGGATTGCGACAACCATTCTGGGTTGAAAAATTGCCAAGTGCCGGGGTTCACCTGAGGTAACCAGTGCCGGAAGAAGCAAGGCGCTGAGAATGGCAACCGGTATCAGATCCAGCCAGTCCAGAAACCACCGTGGCATTTTTTTTCCGGACAGAAAAAACATGGGCAGCCATCGCGGAATATAGGTCACTGCTCCCATACCCAGAAGCAGAATAAGATATGAACGCATTTCCATGGATAATCACTTTCCCACTTTATCGGATTTGATGAAGACACCCAGTGTTGCCGAAATCATTGAGGCGATCACAATATAGCTGTTGCCTGGAATCAATAGTGATAAGATTATGGCTGTAACAGCCGCACAGACAGCCGTGATGATATACCTGAAACCGCGCAACTGGAACACCAGCAGGCAGATAAACATTGCAGATAAAGCATAATCCAACCCAAAAGCTTTTTCCGGGATAAACCGGCTGCCGTAACCACCAGCCACCGTACTGATGATCCATACCAGATTGGCAGATTGATTCACCACAAGGGCACGATTCATATCCCAAGCGTCCTGATGAAACTTTACCAGATTGACCGCGAAGCTCTCATCCGTGATTCCATAGGAAAAGATGGAAAGAAATCCTGCTTTTTTATTGCCGGAAAAACGGGAAAGAGAAGAACTCATTAAAAAATGACGCAAGTTCACCATGAATGTGGTTAAGATGATGGACAGAATTTCCGCATTGGAAAAAATCATGGAAACAGCAATAAACTGGGAACTTCCGGCAAAAACCAGTATGGACATCAGGGCGATCTCCAACGGGGCCAGTCCAGCCTTCTGGGCAATGACGCCAAATGCCAGACCGATGGGGATGTACCCCAGACAGATGGGTAATCCTGCCCGGACACCATCCAGAAATATCTGTTTTTTATTGTTGTTCATGAGCTGTTTTCAATCCGTGTATTCACACCCTGCGCTTGTCCGTCATCCAACACATAGACACTAATATTACCAGTGATGTAGCAATCCGATAACACTTTGTCAAATTTTCCATCCATGGTCATATTATACAGCAAATCAATTTTATTGACTTTATATAACTTTATGGTTATATTACCTGCGGGTTATAAATATGGGTTATCAGATAGAATATACTGATGAATTTGAAACTTGGTGGGATAGCTTGACTTTATCTGAGCAGGAAGATGTTGCAGCAACGGTTAACCTTTTAGAAGCAAGAGGGCCGGCATTACCATATCCATATAGCTCGAATATAAAAGGCTCAAAGCATGGCCAAATGCGGGAATTGAGGATACAACATGCTGGAGATCCTTACAGAGTGCTTTATGCTTTAGACCCTTTACGCACTGCAATACTGTTGATCGGTGGAAATAAAACGAGTGATAAGCGTTGGTATAAGAAGTTTGTTCCAATTGCAGATAAGCTATATACAGAGCATATTGAAGGCCTAAAAAAAGAAGGAAAAATAAAATGAGTAAGCTATTTTCAACTTTGATTAAAAAGATGCCCGCTGAAAGCCAGGAACGAATCAAGAAAAAAACAATCGCTTTGAAAAAAGAAATGGCATTGGCTGGCTTGCGTCAAGCCCGGAAATTAACGCAAGCGCAACTTGCAAAAAATATGAAAGTGAACCAGGTGGCCATTTCAAAATTCGAAAATCAATCAGATCTGTATCTAAGCACATTGAGGAAATTTCTTGCAGGTATGGGTGCTGATTTAAAGGTGGTTGCAAAATTTCCAGATGCTGAAATTACCATTAACCAGTTTTCAAGTTCTAAGCCTGTCAAGCAAAAAACCATAAAAATGGCAAAGGTTAAATTTAAGGCAGTCCAAAGGCCAAGTAAACAACCTTTGGGAAAAAAAACGAATGGTTGATGGGGCTATGCACCGGTAACGTATATTGTGAAACGGGCCATTCGTAAAATCGGGTTCAACAGCTTCTTATGCGCCGACAGATCGAAATAAAAATTCCCCAAACATATCGCAATCCAGATCCGGATGTTATCGAGTTGATTTAATTCGACGATCTCAAATTAAGATGTAAAACTTTTGTTAGCCACCAGTTAGCCATTATAAAAATTTGTTTTGCATGAAAAGAGCAAGATATGTATAGTGAGTTTACCTTTCTTGATTTCAAACCGTAAGATCCAAGCCTGTTTGAAATATTTTATTTTGGTTAGCTTGTCAATAAAGGCTTGACTTTCAATCTAATGTCAATTATTAGCATCACTCTTTGTCTGGATTTGGATGAGAAAAATGAACATATAACCATTGAATCAGGAATGAATGATTAAATTTTAGCCAGGTTGAACATAAAGAAAAGAGTCAACAGGTACCGATACCATCGAAAAAGCCGCTAATCATCCGTGCGGATAGAAAACTTTGGATCACTGCCTGTAAATTAAGCAAGAAACTTCTCTTCGGTAACATCTTTTCTGATCAAATTTATTTTCTGCATATACAGAAAAATCAATTCTAACAGAATACTGCTTACTTGTAATTTTCTGTTTCTTTTTTCTGAGCCATGTTCCCTGATTATCATTTCAACATATTTCGTGAACAGGTCAAAGGATGAATTGTTATGAAAAATGAAATATCCACACTTCGAAACATCGGAATCAGTGCGCATATTGATTCCGGGAAAACCACATTAACAGAGAGAATTCTTTTCTATACCAAACGAATTCATGCCATTCATGATGTGAAAGGCAAGGATGGTGTCGGCGCGACCATGGATTCGATGGAGCTTGAAAAAGAACGGGGAATCACCATCGCCTCGGCAGCGACCTTCTGTGAATGGAAAAACCATGACATCAACATTATCGATACACCCGGACATGTTGATTTTACGATTGAAGTGGAACGTTCTCTCCGTGTTCTGGATGGAGCCGTACTGG
>CAMBQS010000253.1 GCA_945870015.1 Desulfocicer vacuolatum DSM 3385 | reverse complement strand
ATCCATATGGAATGACTTGTAGTCGTACAGTTCCGGATCAAAGTATTCCTCGCCCGGCTGCTGCTCTTCTGATCCGCGATGATGGTCAATGGAGAACAGGGTCGTATTTTTGTCTTTGCAGGCCTGTCCGATGTAGACAGTTGATTTTCCGCAGTAGCTCCCGATTTCCAGACAGGGGCCCAGATCCGCGGCCAGAAGAGAAATATCAAACAGATGTTTTCCTTCTTCCGGATCAAGGAAACCTTTGACCTGGTTGATCTGTTCCGGATGAAATTGCATCATAAGATTTGTTTTCCTTATTGATTTTTTAAATGGGGAAGTCTGGAATGAGACGGAAAGGATCACGGAATCTCATCATAATTTCCCGCCAGGACTTCCCGTGGTTTGGCACCGTCGGAAGGCCCGATGATTCCTTCTATTTCCATCATTTCAATGATTCTGGCAGCCCGGTTATACCCGATTCGCAGATGTCGCTGGACCATGGATATGGATGCTTTGCGGGTTTTGGTGACCAGGGCCACGGCTGCATCATAGTGTTCATCATGCTCTCCGTTTTCTCCAGAACCTTCGTCCTGCACCGGTGCTTCCGTGATATTGTCATCATATTCCGGTGGTTTTTGCTGCTTCAGAAAGTCGATGACTTTTGTCAGTTCTTCCTCGGAGATAAAGGCTCCATGTATTCTTTGAAGCTTTGCCGTGCCGGGCGGCAGGTACAGCATGTCACCGGCTCCCAGCAGATTCTCGGCACCGTTTGAATCGATGATGGTTCTGGAATCGATTTTGGAGGAGACCTGAAAAGAGATCCGGGTGGGAAAGTTTGCCTTGATGATGCCGGTGAGCACATCCACGGATGGACGCTGGGTCGCCAGAATAATATGCAGCCCGGCAGCCCTTGCCATCTGGGCCAGGCGGGTCAGTGCAACCTCAACATCACGGGAGGCCACCATCATCATGTCTGCCAGCTCATCAATGATGATCACAATGAATGGCAGTTCTTTGAGATCATCTCCTTTGCCTTCTTTTTTCTCTTTGGAAACTTTTTTATTGAATTGCATGATATTCCGGCATTTGTGTTCGGACAGAAGCTCATATCGTCTTTCCATCTCCCGGACAGCCCAGAACAGGGCATTGGTTGCTTTTTTCATGTCGGTAACCACCGGCGTGATCAGGTGGGGAATTCCGTTGTACATGGACAGCTCAATCCGTTTGGGATCGACCATGATAAATTTGACATCATTGGGTGTTGCTTTATACAGCAGGCTGCTGATCATGGCGTTCAGACCCACGCTTTTTCCAGCTCCGGTAGCACCAGCAATCAGCAGATGGGGCATTTTATCCAACTGGGCAACCACAGGGTTTCCCACAATATCCTTGCCCAGGCAGATCGTCAGTTTTGATTTGGAGTCCTCGAAAACATCGGAGGCGATAATTTCCCGGAAGCTGACCGCTTCACGGGTTTCATTTGGAATTTCAATGCCGATAACCGATTTCCCGGGAATCGGTGCAACAATCCGGATGCTCAGGGCCCGGAGAGCCAGTGCCAGGTCGTCCGTGAGGTTGACGATCTTGTTGATTTTCACTCCAGGCGCCGGCGTGTATTCGAATGTGGTGATCACCGGTCCCGGAGAAACCGCTTCCACCTTTCCCTGTACTCCGAAATCGTTCAGTTTTTTTTCAAGCAGCATGGACTGCATGCGCAGATTTTCATCATCAATGGTATCGGGTCTGGGCACGGGTGGGTCCAGAAAACTGATGGGAGGCAGTTGATATTCTCCATCGGAGCGCATGAAATCAAACTCCCCCTGTTTGGGTTTGGGTGGTTTTTGCGCCGGAGGCGGAGTAGCGGTTTTGATTTTGATTTCCGGTTCTGCTTTCTGGGCCAATGCCTGCTGTTTTTTGGGAAGAGGGGATTTCTTTTTCTTCTCTTTTTTGGCTTTCCAGAAAAGATACAGGGCTTTACCTTTTTCCATCAATATCTTGCCGGTTTTCCATACCATCTTTACGAATTGGGTGGGTGAAAATCCAATGGCCAGAATAAGGCCGATAATGAAGATCACGATCAGGATAAAGCTTCCGCCTGTCGGGTTGGCATAGGCTTTCAGGAGATCTTTCAATGCAAACCCAATGCCGCCCCCGGCATGGAAGGATTGATCAAACAGGAGATAATGCGCCTGCTTAAATGACAGGAGTGCGCCGGTCGTGATGATCAGCAATAGGGACCCGAAAACAATGGAAACCGGCTTCTGCCGGGCTGAAACACCGAACATTTTTATGGTGGACACCAGAAACAGTATGGGAATCCAGAATGAACCGATTCCGAACAGTCCGATCAGGAGGCCGGCCAGATGAGCGCCGATGATTCCAAACACATTGTGAACCAGCCCTGTATTTTTGGCATGATGAATGGAAGGATCTGCGGGGCTATAGGACAAAAGGCTCACAAGCGTGAGTATTACGATAAAAAAAAGACCGATCCGGATGAGTTCTTTTTTCATGTGCGTTGTCTGGGATTCCTTATTTGCCAAAATATCAGTTGAATTGGTTTATCCTCTATTCGATTTAATAAAGGATGTCAATAAGGGCGGTTTCCGGTTTCCGGTTTGCCCGTTTGCCCGTTGGTCGGTTGCCGGTTGCACGACTTGTAGGGGCAGGTCCCCTAAGTGCTAACTTTAATTGATTATTAGTCATTAACAATTGATTATTGATTATTTGTCAGGTCAGATGCTTTCCAAAATCATGGTGACCGGGCCGTTATTTACGAGAGAAACTTCCATCATGGCGCGGAATACTCCGGTCTGAACGGAAATCCCTTTTTCTTTCAGCTTTTGAGTAAAATATTCATATAACTGGTTGGCCTTGTCCGGAGGCGCTGCATCAATAAAAGAGGGCCTTCGTCCTTTCCGGCAATCACCGAGAAGCGTGAACTGGGATACCACCAGGGCTTCTCCTCCGGTTTCCAGAAGAGAGAGGTTCATTTTGCCGGCTGAGTCCTCGAAAATTCTCAGGTTGACGATTTTATCCGAAAGATAGTCAGCATCAGCTTCACGATCATTTTGGGAAACACCGAGAAGAATCAGCAGCCCGTTCTGTATGCTGCTGACAATTTTTCCATCCACGGTTACATTGCTTTGGGTGACTCTCTGTACCACGGCTTTCACAAAGACATCTCCTATTTCCGTTTTCCGAACAGATCTGCAAAAGGGTTGTTAAAAGGTGTTTTTTCTGCCTTTCTTCTGTTCTGCTTGTCTTCTGTTTTCGGGCGATGAGATGCCTGGTTTGTTGGACGCTGGGTTGTTGTTTTCCGGGTATCCATATCCTGTTTCTCATTGGTTTTCATGGAAAGGGAAATTCTTTTCCGGGGCAGATCCACCTCCAGAACCGTTACTTGTACTTTCTGATGCACCTTCACAACAGTTGAGGGATCTTTCACGAACCGATCGGAAAGCTGACTCACATGAACCAACCCGTCCTGGTGAACGCCGATATCGACAAATGCGCCAAATGCGGTGATATTGGTGACAATTCCCGGAAGTTTCATTCCCGGCAGCAGATCTTCCATCTTTTCAATGTTGCCGGCAAAGGAGAACTCCTCAAACTCTTCCCGTGGATCTCTTCCAGGCTTGGCCAGTTCCGCAAGGATGTCGTTCAGGGTCGGCAGGCCGATGGTGTCTGTAACATATCTGGACAGATCTATTTTTTTTCTCAGGTCCGGGTCTTTCATTAGGCTGGATACGGTACAGTTCAGATCTTTGGCCATCTGATCCACAATCGGGTAGCTTTCCGGGTGAACCGCACTTCCATCCAGCGGGTTTTCGCTGTTTCTGATCCGCAGAAAACCGGCAGACTGCTCAAAGGCTTTGGGGCCGAGGCGTGGAACCTGGGCAAGCTGGCTTCTGGCTGAAAATGGCCCATGTTCATCCCGATATACCACGATATTTTTGGCCAGACGGGGGCCAAGTCCGGAAACATAGGTGAGAAGCTGGACGCTGGCGCGATTCAGATCAACTCCAACCCCGTTCACACAGCTCATCACCACATCATCCAGAGAGTGTTTCAATGCGGTCTGGTCAACATCATGTTGATACTGTCCAACCCCGATGGATTTTGGATCGATCTTCACCAGTTCGGACAACGGGTCCATAAGACGCCGGGCAATGGAAACCGAGCCGCGCACCGTGACATCATGGTCTGGAAACTCTTCCCGTGCAACCTCGGATGCGGAGTAGATCGAAGCGCCGCTTTCATTCACCATCACCACCAGGAGGCTTTTGCTGAACGGCAGACTTTTGACCAGGGTTTCCGTCTCCCGTCCGGCTGTGCCGTTTCCAATGGCAATAGCCTGGATCTGATATTGTTTGCACAGGGCTTCAAGGGTATTTCCCGCTTCCATGGTTTTCTTTTCAGACAGATGGGGATAGACCGTATCATTGTGCAGCAGTTTTCCCTGCTCGTCCAGGCAGACCACCTTACAGCCGGTGCGAAAACCCGGATCGATTCCCATGACCCGTTTCGTGCCCAGAGGCGGTGACAACAGGAGCTGGCGGAGATTATCCACAAACACCCTGATGGCTTCCGCATCTGCTTTTTCTTTGGTGGAAAGCCGGATCTCCGTTTCCATGGATCGGGAAAGCAGCCTTTTGTAGCTGCTCCGGACGGCTGTTTTCATGAATTCAGAATCCTCTCCCTGTCCGGTAATGAAGATGCTTTCCAGAAGTTGAATGGCTTCCTCCTCAGGAGGCGCGATGGTCAGGTTCAGGAAATCCTCTTTTTCACCCCGGCGCATGGCCAGTACCCGGTGGGAGGGAGCGGATGCCACAGGTTCCTCCCAATCAAAGTAATCCCTGTATTTGATTCCCTCTGTTTCTTTGCCGGCTGCAACCTTGCTGATAAATTTTCCTCTGGTCTGGAACAGGGAACGGAGTCTGGTCCGGGCCGTCTCCTGTTCGCTGATCTTTTCTGCAAGAATATCCCTTGCCCCATCCAATGCATCCTCAATGGATACAACGCCTTTTTCCGGATCGACAAAAGAATGGGCAAGTTCAGAAGGGTTGATTCCTTTTTGTTCGAATATGGCTTCAGCCAGCGGTTCAAGTCCTTTTTCCTTTGCAATGGTGGCCTTGGTTCTGCGTTTGGGCTTGTATGGAAGATAAATATCCTCCAGCACGGCAAGGGTCTGTGCAGATTTTACCTTTTCAGCAAGCTCATCCGTAAGATGCCCATGCTTTTCCAGGGAGTTGAGTATGGTTTCGCGCCGTTCATCCAGCTCCTTTAACTGGGCAAGCCGGTCCCGGACGGTGGTAAGGACAACTTCATCCAGGCTTCCGGTTGCTTCTTTCCGGTAACGGGCAATAAAAGGGATGGTGGAGCCATCTTCCAGAAGGCCGGCAACAGCCTGGATTTGGGATGCGGCCAACTGGTTTTCGGCTGCGATCTGATGGATATGTTCAAGATTCATATGGATTTGAATTACCTGTTTTTTTGAGGGTTAACCTGCATTGTTCCATCGGGTAATGAAATTCAGGCAGCCAATATACACGATAATACCGATCTGCAAAAGTAAAATTCAGATGTGAAATTCA
>CAMBQS010000252.1 GCA_945870015.1 Desulfocicer vacuolatum DSM 3385 | reverse complement strand
GTTGATCGAGGCCCTGGATAGTTTTCTGAGAAAGCAGGATTGACCCGGCAGACACCCCGAAGAATGCCTGCCGGTTTTTTATTCAGCCATACCTGTTAAAGCCTGTCCCGCCAGTCATCGTTCTGCTCGGGAACCTCAACCCCAATTTTTCGAAGCAATTTTCTGAAATGGCCCTTCCACTTGATGAGGGGGTCATCCTTGTAAAGGTTGTAAACTTCCAACAATTTTTCAGGGGTCTGGCCGGCCTCTATCTTTTTTACTTCCAGCTCAATTTCCTCACTGTCAATCCGAGTGCGCTTCCTGATCATCTTGACAGGACCTATCCACATTGAATCCGTGGTAAACGGGCGAAGATCCTCAACCAGGCCTTTGATGTCGGCAGGGTCCAGCATAGGCTCAATGCTGACGGATGTCCTGAACCCTTTTGCAGAGGCAATTATCAAGGCATCCACGCGATCCTCATAGCATGGCGCATTGGGCTCCCAGAAGGACAGGATCTCATTGTTCCTGGCAGATATGGTAAACCGGAACATCATCTGGGCCTTGTACGGTTCCAGGGCGTCGCAAAGCTTCTCGATCAGGTCAAACCGAGGTTTTGAAACAATCAGGACTTCATTTCCAGCCTTAAGGAGTTTTTTCAACACTGATTCACAGACATCATAGGTGCCGGGGGTGATATCATGGGTTGTCGGGAACATCAGCTTTTTTGTAGTCAACCGCCAGCCTTTCTTGATCATTTTTTGATTTAGCTGCTCATTGGGCCAGTTTTCATACACATTGCCATGCCGACGCACAGATTCTTCCCTGGCATAGCAGTACCGACAGTTGTTACTGCATCCCTTGGAAATGTTGATCCCTTTGTCCGCCCAGTCCTGAACATTGTCCTTTTCCTTCTTGCCGTTGACCTCCATTTCTATGGTCATGGCAGGTGATTCACAGTCATGCTGGTGGTAATTCAATCTGGCCTGGGCAGCCGCCTTTGTAGCGTAACAGTAAAGGCATCCATGGGTGCAGGTGTTGTTTGTACCGATTTCGGTGCTTGGTACACAGCCACATTTTTTTCGCTGTTTGGTGTCCTTGGCAATTTTAACAGGAAAGCCTGTTATATACCCAATAAGACGGGGATCAACACATCTTGCCGGAGTGATGCCTATTTCTGAAAAGTCGATCTTCTGGGCACAAGTTTCAACCTTCAGGCCGTAGCTTTCAGCTATGAACTGAATCCATGATGCCAGTTCCCACTTCATGTCATCATCAATAATTTTTAATTTCATGGTTTCCTGGACCGCTTTCTGAATTTTCCTGGTCTCCACGAAACTGATGACACACTTTTCGGTGTGCCGATGGAGACGTTTCACCAGGGCTTCGAAATGCTGTTTGTGGTACTCAATGTCTATGGTGTCTGTCAGGATGATGGGATCATACCTCCAGATGACCTTTTCCTTGCCGATTCGTTCCGACAACCGGATGAACGTTTCGATCAGTTCATCCTTCGGCGGGAGATTTTTCTCGATGTCCGTCCCATAGGGAGTCAGGGTAAATTGGAAATAATACTTGTACCCGTCAAGCTCATCCAATCGGTCCAGCATCGGCCCCGGATTCTTGGTCCAGAACACGAAGCACCGGACATCCTCCGGCTCCAGGAACACTTTCTTGATCTTGGGAGAATCGACCTTCTTTTTGACCA
Source organism: Desulfocicer vacuolatum DSM 3385 (assembly GCA_945870015.1). Classification (GTDB taxonomy): domain Bacteria; phylum Desulfobacterota; class Desulfobacteria; order Desulfobacterales; family SURF-7; genus QZKS01. The sequence continues at coordinate 3,897 of CAMBQS010000252.1, read as the reverse complement.
GGGCAACACCCTCCTTAACCCGGTTGAAAAACCAGTCACTATAAAAAGCAGGAATATCCGTGCGGCGGCTAACGCTTATGATCTTGGGATTCTGTTTTGTCCGGTTTCTTTTTGGAGTGCCTTCGATCATTTTCTGATAAAGTGAATTTGCCAGGGGTGCCGGTGGAGATGCTGTACTTATTTCCGGAATCAGGATGGTGTCCGTCTCCATATTTCCCAGGGTCTTAACACCTTGAACCGGATACTCAAGAGCTTTGTCTATGGCTGTTGATATAGCCGCCATGTCAAGGACAGAGTTGTCATGGTGTCGGAGGGTAATGGATTCGATTTCTGATAGTCTAATGATAGTCGGTGATTCCGGCTCAGATGGGGTTTCTTGTTTGGATGCCCTGGTGATATTGGAAAGTCGCTCCTTTGCAATGTCATGGTATTCAACCTCTTTCTCAATGCCTATAAATCTTCTTCCCAGGAGCATTGATGCCACACAGGTAGTCCCGGAACCACAAAAAGGGTCCAAAACGATATCATCCAGGCGGGAACCCAGGGCGATCAGGTAAGCCATCAATTTTACCGGTTTGACCATGGGGTGTGTATTTTTCCTTGATGACGGACGGGGTTTCATTGGAACGTCATAGCTCTTTTGTTCCGGTCTCCTGAATAGCAATTTACTGTCAGGCAACTGGCTTAAACCGAAATCTTTTTCCTTGATAGGAGCCTTGGCCACGATCAGATGCGGTAAGGTATAGGCAGCCCAGCTATCGAGAGAAAACCGGTATGAGTTCCCCTTGCCGTCACTGCATCCAATTTCCCCACATTCACCACCAAAGGGGTCCAGGGCATCGTCACTGACAATTAGATTTGATATGAATTTACTGTTCAGATTATCCCCATCTACACACGGGATAGCGCATCGGTGAAGGAAGGTTGCTCCCTTTCCGTCCTTCATCGCCTGGGCTGTGTAGGATTTTTCATCCAGCGGTTTCATAGCCACCAGGATGACTTCTGTCGCCGGCTTCGGCTGAAATCCTGCATAGGCAAGATCAACATCAGCGGTTGCTGACATGCCCACTGGTGCAGTTGGAATCTTTTTAGCTTTTGGCATCCCGGTATTGTAAACCCAGTAAAGCGAGGTGAAACCAATTTCAAACCCCGCAGTTTTCAGGACCAGGACCTGTTGGCTTAAAACATCCTGGCGTGGAGAGCACATGATCAGTGCAAAGGCTCCGGGTTTCATCACACGGTAGATCTGAACCCAGGCTTCGATATTCGGTAATGCCTTGTCCCATTGGTATTTGTAATAGGCAATGCCATAGGGAGGGTCGGTTACTGTAAGATCTATGCAGTTGGCAGGGTATTTCTTCAATGCCTCAATGCAGTCCCCGTGAGCGAGTCTGCCTTTTTTTAGACCATCAATTATTGTCATATAAAAATTTCCTTTCATTTTGTGTTAGTGCCATGGAGAGCCAGCCATTGAAGACCGGCTCTCCAGAGGGCTTTTCGTATTTAGAAATCGGTGCTGGTAACAGCGGCTCCGGAAAGGAGCGTCTCACTATCGGCAACGGCCTCTTTCACAATTTCATCCCGTTCGATCTCAACAGGATATTCAGGGGTCTTAACGCTTCCAGAAAAGGTGTCCTGGACCAATTCCATGCCATCCTGTTTAGACATCTTAATGGTCTCCCGACAGGCCTGGTGAGCCAAGTTCACAATTTCTATAAACCGCTCACCGGAATGCCGTTTTTCAATGAGGATGCCCTTCTCCCGAAGGAATGCAGAGACTCTGCCGATTTTACGGGTCAACTGGTTTGGGATCTTGGGCCAACCGGGATATCGGTTGCGGGCCTGATCAATACAGTTATCGAGGGCATCCAGAAGTTCAGATGCATTTCCAATCCATTTGCCCTTATCCGCCATCAGGTTTAGTATGGTCATAGCCACTGGTTCTGCCTCAATCGTATCCTCAACCGTCATGATCCTTGAATTCTCCAAGGTTTCAAGGAACAAGCCTTTCTCCCAGGGTAACTGTTCTTCAGCCGCGGTAACCCATTTTGCAAAATCAGCCATCCTGGGAAGGTTCTCTTCATTCACCTTGTCATAATTCCGAAGGGCTGCAGAAACCGCGTGACATAACGCCCCGAAAATTAAGGGCCGGTCCTGGTGCCAGGATTCCCACAACTCTTTAACGGTTTTTCTTTCTTCAGGTTTAATATGGTTGACGAAAACGATAACAGATCTATCCAACAGGTCCTGCCGTGTCGGGATGAAGCTGATGGTATTGATGACTGTGGGACGTTTACAGGTCAACTGGGTCTCCTCGGTGGATGTATAAAGCTTTCTTGTTGTAAAACCGGCTCCGGTGGCAAGCTTGCAAAGGCTATCAGATTGCTTGTCGGTGATTTCAGAAATGTTGTCATAGCAAAGGATATAATCATTGCTGGCCGCTATCATCAGGTCTCTCATGGATTTGGAAAGATTTCTCAAGGGAACCGCTGAGTTGTCCAGAAGGTCTTTAATGAAGGCGGTCGTAGTGCTCTTGGCTGAACCCTGCTCCCCGATCAGGAAAAGCGGCGGGTATCCGCCGTTGGTGTTCATGCAGGATAAGAGCCAAGAAACAAACAGGACAAAGTCTTGTTCCGACTTGAAAGGAACATACTTTTTTAACAGGTTCAAATCCTTGGCCACAGCTTTCAAATCCGGTGCTCCAATCTTTCTTTCAATTGTAGACCGAATGAATTTTGCAGGCGGATTGGTAACAATCTTTATTGAATCACCAGAGATTTCGATGACATCAAATTGTTCATTACCGGAATCGATATAAACAGTATCCCCAAGTCTCGCAACCCGATAAAAAATAGGTTTGATAGCACAGAAAATTTTGGTGAAGATGTCTAAATCATCAACGATCTGTTTAATGTCTCCTTTGGGGGGGAAAAAATCTGTCAGCTCAAAATGGAGCTGATTCAAAAGTTTTGTAAACTTTGAACCCTTCAATGAATACGTGACGCCCATATACGTAATAAAGGCTTCATCGCTTTCTGTTTTAAAAAGATCAAACTTTTTAAAATCTAAAGGTTCCTGAAAAAAATCCATCGGCATTGTTGTCATAATTCCTATTTCCTTTCTTTTTTTATGAATCCCTGGAAGCCACCACCAGAAGATTCATTTTTTATGATTTTTATTGTGGCTTCTTACCCGAAAAGAGGTTGACAATGAGTGCCGAAAACTCGATATTTTGTGTCGAACAAAAATAGAACAGGATTTTAGGGAATTGTTTGGGTGATTATTTTGAAAAAAGTTTTGTGAAAATCATCGTCCAACCATCAAACATCGTCCAAATGCAATGATTTCAATTGTTTCTAAAAGAATAGCCATCGTCCAATATTTTTCTTGACCGTCCATGATGGGCCAATCAAATAAATAAAGGAATGCTCAGGCCCAAAATTAGCGGGATTTTATTCAGGAGGTGTATCTTTGAGGAAGGTATCATGATGGAATTGGGGAACCTTAACCGGATGATTGAAAAAAAGTTTTGTAAAAATCATCGTCCAATCGTCCAACCGTCCAAATAAAATTTGAAAACCAGCTTGATATTTAGGTGTGAATCATATTATTCTGTGTGAGAATTTGTGTGAGAAAGTTATTCTAAAACGTGCTAAAATGGGAGAATCTTGGATAATATCGGAAAAATGAAAACCCCTTATTTAAAAGGGGCTCCAGTGTTTTGAGGGGTTTTGGAAACTCGAAGGCTCTCACTCGTAATGAGCAGGCCTGCGGTTCGAGTCCGCACATTGGCTCCATTCAAACCTATCCATCCGGCAGTTGACAAGATTAAATCAAAATGGGATAACCAAGCCGGTGCCCTGTTTATGTCAGGGGACTTTCAGGGCGTTGATTTAC
>CAMBQS010000251.1 GCA_945870015.1 Desulfocicer vacuolatum DSM 3385 | reverse complement strand
ACGATCGATTGAAATCATTATCTGTTGAAAAATTTCAAAGGGTGTAATCACATCAAGTCATTACAGGCATTGTGAGTGGTCGGGCCGCCATTCAGTCAAACTGTTTTACCGTCTTGTGAGCCGGTGAAAGATAACTGGATGGAGGAATTATGACCTTGTTTTACGCCATGCGATCCAACTTCCTGGGGAATTCCGCACAATGGTACAAGCTGACCATCATCTTTTTTTTATTGATCAATCCTATCCTGCTTTATACGGCCGGGCCGTTTATCACCGGATGGCTGTTGATCGGCGAGTTTATTTTTACCCTGGCAATGGCGCTCAAATGTTATCCGCTTCCTGCGGGCGGCCTGCTGGCGATTGAAGCGGTTGCTCTGGGAATGACCTCTCCTGCCAGTGTTTATCAGGAGGCGAATTTTAATTTTGCGGTTATCCTGCTTCTGATTTTTATGGTGGCAGGCATCTATTTCATGAAGGATTTTCTTCAATTTACATTTACAAAGTTTTTGATAATGGTGAAGTCGAAAATTCTGATTTCGCTTCTGTTCTGCCTGGCCGGAGCCTTTCTGTCCGCCTTCCTGGACGCGCTTACCGTGGTCGCGGTGATCATTGCAGTCGCTTACGGATTTTACGACGTTTATCACCGTTTTGCTTCTGAAAGGATGGGAGGCACATGCGATATATGCTGTGACGAAGATTTTAGCGAAAAAGTCAGAATGGAGTTGCAGCAGTTCAGGGGCTATCTGCGTAACCTTATGATGCACGGAGCGGTGGGGACGGCTTTGGGCGGCGTTTGCACCCTTGTGGGAGAACCTCAGAATCTTTTGATCGCCAATGTCATGGGCTGGAGTTTTGGTTATTTTTTTGTTCATGTGGCGCCGGTTTCCATGCCGGTATTGCTGGCTGGTCTGCTGACCTGCATTTTTGTTGAAAAATTCAGGCTCTTTTCCTATGGATTTGAGATACCTGAAAATATACGTAACTATATTGTTGAAACAGCCATCAGGATGGAAAAGAACCGTGATGCAAAAGGAAGGGCAAAGCTCCTGGTGCAGGGCATCTCAGGAATATGGCTTGTCCTGGCATTGGCATTTCATCTGGCGGAGGTGGGGATTATCGGTCTTTCCGTCATCATACTGCTCACCTCTTTTTGCGGCATCACGGAAGAACACCGCATCGGACGTGCTTTTGAAGAGGCGCTGCCGTTCACAGCGCTGCTTGTGGTTTTTTTTGCAATCGTCGCGGTTATCCATGATCAGCACCTTTTCAAGCCCGTAATCGATTATGTGCTGAGTCTGCAGGGGAAAACCCAGTTGGCGGCTTATTATATTGCAAACGGTCTGCTGTCAATGATTTCAGACAATGTCTTTGTCGCAACCGTATACATTTCGGAAACAAAGATGCACTTTGTTCAACTCCTCGACAGCCTGCCGGACATCCAGATGACCGGCGAGCAGCTTATGACCGCATTGACGGACAAGAATGTTCCAAGAGCCGATGTCCTGGCCCGCCTTCCCCAATCAGCAGCAGATCAGGCGGCTCAGATTATGAGCCATTTTGACAGATTGGCGGTATCTATCAATACAGGCACAAATATTCCAAGCGTGGCCACGCCGAACGGACAGGCAGCCTTCCTGTTCGTGCTGACATCCGCCTTGGCTCCTGCAATCAGACTGTCATATGGACGAATGATATGGCTTGCATTGCCCTATACGATTATCATGACGTTTACCGGTCTGGCCGCTACGTGGTTTCTGTTATAGACCGAATCTTCCGATGACTATTCCGCATCCAAATGCGGAATAGTCGTGGCTTTTCTGCAAATTGATGCAAAATGGCCGAAAAAATAAGAAAAGGTGGACGCCGTCTGATCAGTGTGTACGGGAGGAATCGTATTTCTCGATTTTTTCAAGTATCAGCTCCCGGAACTTCTTTTCCTTCTGGATGGCAAGGGTTACGCCGATCACCGAAAGGGGAAGGGGCCATTGAAAACGTCCGTCGATTCTGGAGAAGTCCTTTTCCGTGGTGATGATCATTTCCGCATTGTTTTTTCTTGCAGCCTCAACGATTTTTAAAAAATCGGACGGATGGTACGGATGATGATCGGAGAACTCCAGATATCCGGCAATCCGGCATCCAAGAGTAGCGGCAGATTTGCGGAAGTCAGGATTTTTTGCAATTCCGGAAAATGCAAAAACCGGTTTGCCGTTCAGAATGGATAAATCTTCCGGAGAAGGAGCTGGATTTATTCCCGCCTTATCATCGCCTGGCAAAATGATACTGTGAAGGTATGGACTGTGAGAAGATAAGAACAGCGGGGTATGGGCGGCAACCGCTTCCAGGCCATTGCTTGAAAGCTTTTCCAGAAGCGGTTTTTCCGGATTGAATGATCCGGCCCGGGTCAGAATCAGGATATCCGCCCGCTGGATCATTGCTATGGGTTCACGCAGCGTGCCTCTGGGAAGCAGATGCCCGTTTCCAAACGGACGATTTGCATCCAGGAGAAGGATGTCCAGATCCCGTTTCAGTTTCCGGTGCTGGAAGCCATCATCCAGAAGGAGAATCCGGGGCGAGAATTTTTTAATGGCCAGCATGCCTGCCTGATACCGGTTGCTCCAGACCACCACCGGAACATCGTGAAGCTGCCTTGCCATCATGCAGGGTTCGTCTCCGGCCATATCCGCGTCAAGAAGGACTTTTTCTCCATCACTTACAATGCCGCCGGTTCCGGAAGCTTTCCCGCCATATCCCCTGCTGACAATGGCCACCCGGTAACCGGAATTTTTCAGCATGGTTGCGAGATATACCGTCATCGGTGTTTTTCCGGTTCCACCCACAGTGAGATTCCCAACAGAGATGACCATGCAGGGCAGACTTCTGGAACGTTCCGGATGATTCCGGAAAAAACGATCCCGGATTTTCATCACGCTGCCATAGCAGCGGGAAAGTCCCATCAGGAAGCGTTCCGTGGGAATGCCTTTCTGCATTCCATTGTCATTCATGATGGACTCAATTTTTTTTTTCAACAGTCCCATGGTCTCCGTTTACCCATTGGCCGTTTAGCCTGTTGGCCGGTTGACCTGTGGGAGCGGCTTCCAGCCGCGAATAACATGGATTCCACAGATACACCGGCATGGATATTACTCGGTATTTAACAGGATAATCCCGCATGCACAAGACAGAATAAAGTTTGCCATCCATGCTGCGATGACAGGCGGCAGCATCTCTCCATATCCCAGGGAGATACAGAAGCTGTGAAAAAACCAGTAGACAAAGGAGATGCAGATGCCGATGGCAATATTCATCGGAAGGCCCTGCTTCTGCTGTCCGGACAAAACGATTCCAAACCCCGTGATGCACATCAGGAAGCAGGCAAAAGGAAAGGCCAGTTTTCCGTGAAGGTCAACCCGGTACAGAATCGGATCATATCCTTCTGTCTCAATTTTTCGGATATATCGAACCATCTCCCGGATATTCATTTCTTCAGGCTTCTTGATGACGCTTTTCAGATCTTCCGGTTGCAGATCAAGATGGATTACCCTCTCTTTCATTGATGTTGAAGTAAAAAACGAGCCGGTCTTGCCGGATGTCAGCTCCAGTACCTCATGCAATTGCCATCTCCCCTTTTTGAAATGCGCTTTCTGTGCGTCAATTCTCCGGATCAGTCTGAACTGCTGGTCAAAATAGTAGAGGGTGATTCCGGAGAGCATCTTCTCGATGTGATTGTAGTAGTTGATGTGAACAATGAGATTGTCTTTTTTAATCCAGATGTTGTTATCCCGGGTAGTGGTGACACTCTGGTTTTTGATCTCACGCCGGACGTTGTTCGCTTTTGTCTGGGCCGCCGGAACAACGGATTCGGAAAGGAGAAAATAGAAAAGCGTCAGGCCCGCTCCCAGCAGCATTACCGGTTTTAATAAACTCATAATCCTGACGCCGCTGCTTTTCAGAGCAAGGATTTCATTGTTTTTCACCATCAGGCAGAAAATGACGATCGTGGCAAGCGCAGCGCATGCCGGCATCAGCATCGCGAAAATATGCGGAATCTTGAGAAGGATATATCCCAGACCGTACAGCAGGGGAATCTCCAGTTTCATAAAATATCCGATCCTGGTGAGGTAGTCAATGGTAACAAACAGCACAATGATGACACCCTGAACAAGGCCAAGATACTTGAAAAATTCTTTCAGAATGTATTTTTGAATGATCAGCATGGGTCGGTTTTATTTATTTTTGATTTCATCCGGTTCCAGATCCAATAAAAAATTTCGGAAGCATAGTCCAGGCCGATGGATTTTTCTTTTGCAACCCGGATCAGAAACCACAATCCAATGCTTCCTATCATCAGGTTCGGCATCCACATTCCGATAAAAGCCGAGCATAGGCCGGATCTCACGGAAGACCATCCGATTCCGAGAAACAGATAATAGATTAAAAAACAGAACAGCCCCATTCCCAGGCCGGATGATTGTTTTAAAAGGGCGGATTTCACTCCAAGGGGAACAGCCAGCAATCCCAGAGCAAAGCAGGCAAACGGGATGGAAAATTTTTCATTCAGTTCCATCCGTGCATCGTTACGCTCCGCCTCAATGGTTTTGGGATTATTAATAAAGGCCCTCAACTCCGAAAGGGTCATCTCCTTCCTTGCCTTGTCTCCTTCCTTTGACGGTTGAATATTTTTTTTAAGATCAATATGAATATCATAGGTGTCAAAAGAGATGGTGTGTACCGCATGATCCTGGATATTTACCCGGTTGATGATGCCGTTGTTCAAGCGCATGGTGATTGCGGTCTTGTCTTTGTTCATCAGCTTTGAGCCAGAGGGTGCGATCACCGTGCTTCTGTTTTTTTCATCCCGCTGGTCTTCGATCAGAATATCGTGCAGTTTTTTATCATGAGGATCGATTCTGTTTACATAAATCGTGATGCCGTCGAAACTGTCGTTAAAGACTCTTTCTTTGAGGGCTGCATCGGTAAAAGAGGAGGCGATATCTATTGCAAGCTTTTTATACGAGGAGTTGCCCCAGGCAATTCCGTAAACAGTCATCACAAACGTGGATATCCATCCCAGCAGACAGAACAGAAAAACCGGGGGAAGCAGATGATATATGCTGCCACCTCCAACCTTGATGGCAATAATTTCATTGTCCGCGGCCATCCGGAGAAAAGTCAGCAGGATGGACATCATGATGGACATGGGTATGGTGAACTGAAAAAAGGACGGCATGGAATAGACAATCAGGAAAAAAAAGGATGGAATACCGGCCTGATAGTTCACAATCATGTTCATGATTTCAAGAACTTGTGCAAGAAGAAAAACAAAGGTCAGAAAAGCCATGGTGATGAAAAAGGTAGGAACCATCTCCCGGAAGATATGCCTGTTGATTATGGTGTTTATTTTCATTCCGTTATGATTTTCCTGCGCTGACTTTTTATCGATCCGAATTTTTTTGGTATTCATTCCAAGCAAGTAAAGAATAATATCATAAATTGTCTGCATGTAAACCCTTGCCTTGTGATTATCTGAACTTTTTTTTCAGGGTTCAGGTAATCAGAGGGGGCATGAAAAACATTTTTTTGAGATAAAA
>CAMBQS010000250.1 GCA_945870015.1 Desulfocicer vacuolatum DSM 3385 | reverse complement strand
CATAATCAACGGCATACATAACAAATCCAGCCTTTCAATGCCTTCCGGCTATCTGGATCCGCATGTATAGGGGTAAAAATGATGAAAACAAAAACCATGAGGATCCCCGTATTGATGCTCGGTGCTGTCGATGCATTCTCCGATGGTATTTCGGGAGACCTCTGGGTAATCGGGCCGCAGTTCCTCGGCTTTCTTACATGGCATACAAATGGCCTGATGATCGTAGGTCGACAGAATCCGCTGATCCTCCGGTTTCATCTTTCCATTGCACCTGGAACATGTAATCGCGCATGAAATAACCTCTTCCCATTTGTCCATTTGGTATCAACTCCTTAATATCATAAAGGTAAATATTAATAATGATAGACTGAAATAACATGAACACCAGACAATATCAATTAAATAATCATCCAATCACCCCAGCCTCTCTGCATGGTATTTCTGCGCCAGTGTTGACAATCCATTCAGTTCTTTTTCGAAAGGCGGTTCCCTGGATTTTTTATTTTTCCCCTTTAGTACCTGGGACTGGTGCTATTACGACTTCCAGTCAAGGATAACCCGATATGAAAACCGGGCGAATCTGTTTATTTAAGCTTATAATACGACATGACGATCCGATCAAACCATCGGTCCGGCAATATCTTTTTCAAAAATATGGATAATTTCTGATCAGCCGCACCCACTGCATAACGCAGCCGGGGGTTAGGGGTGTTGATGATCTTTCCAATGAGACAGGCAATTTTCAGCGGCGGCTGACCGCTTTGTTCATCGTGCTCAATGACATTCAGGGACCGCTGGAAAGCATCTGCATTATGTTGTGTTTTAATGTTCTGTCGGTTTGCGCCGAATTCGGTTTTAAAATCCCCGGGCTCGATCAGGACTACTTTTATGGCTGACATGGATAACTCTTTATATAAGGCCTCTGAAAGTCCTTCCACGGCAAATTTGGATGCAGAATATATCCCCTGAAAGGGAAGCCCGATGATGCCCCCAATGGAACTCATGTTGATGATGAGCCCTTCGGACTGCTGTCTCATCACCGGCAGCACTTCCTGCAATACGCGATAGACACCGAAAAAATTGGTATCAAACAGCGCTTTCACCATCTCTGTGGAGGTGTCTTCAATGGCGCCGCCGATGCCAAACCCCGCATTATTTACAAGGACATCAATCCGGCCTTCTTTTTCAACAATATGGGATATCGCTTCTTTAACAGAGGCGGTATCACGGACATCCATTTTTATCATGAAACCATTTTTTATTCCCGGACAGGATTCGGGCCGGCGGGATGTGCCGTAAACCCTATATCCTTTTGCGGCCAGATAGTCTGCCGTACATTTGCCGATACCGGAAGATGCACCCGTAATCAATATAATTTTCGATGACGCTTGCTTTAGTTTCACAGTCTTTCCTTTTAACTGATAATGCGGGTTTTTCTGCCGACTTTTTCAAACATGTCCAGACAGAATTCCATTTGTTTGCGCGTGTGGGTTGCCATGTAGCTGGTACGCAACAGGGCCCTGCCTTGAGGGACCGCCGGTGAAATAATGGGATTTGTGTAAACACCCGCATCCATAAGGTCTTTCCACACTTGAAAGGTCTTGATATCTTTACCGATAACGACGGGAATGATCGGGGTTGTACTTTCACCAATATCAAATCCCAATGATTTTAGACCGTTCCGCATAAATTGGGCGTTTTCCATCACACGCTCACGGCGTTCCGGTTCTGCCTTGATAATTTCTAAGGCCGCCATGACAGACGCCACATTGGAAGGCGGCAAGGCTGCCGTGAAGATCATGGTGCGGGAATGATGTTTTAAATATTCAATGACCATTTTTTCACCGGCAATAAATCCGCCGATGCACCCTAAGGATTTGCTGAAGGTCCCCATAATCAGGTCCATATCTGCCGTTACGCCGAAATGTGCCGCAGTTCCATCTCCATGGGGACCTAAAACCCCAAAAGAATGGGCATCATCGACCATCAGGCGGGAAGGATATTTTTTAGACAAGGCGGCCAGCTCATCCAGTTTGGCAATATCCCCTTCCATACTGAAGATGCCGTCGGTGACAATGAATCGGGGGTATTTGGGGTCTGCAAAAGCCAGCTTTTCTTCCAGATCCTCCATGTCATTGTGTTTGTATTTACATTTTCGCGCACCTGAAAAACGGATCCCGTCTACAATGGAAGCATGATTATATTCATCACTGAAAATCAAATCATCAGGACCGCAGATGGTGGAGATCGTTCCTAAATTTGTACCAAATCCGGTCGAAAACACCAAGGCGCTTTTCATGTGAACAAAATCCGCCAGTTGTTCTTCCAATTGGTCATGCAAGAGGATATTTCCGTTCAGCAAACGGCTGCCGGTCAAGCCTGAACCATATTCCTGCAGCGCTTTCACACCCGCTTCAATCACTTTGGGATGGTTGGTGAGTCCAAGATAATTATTAGACCCCAGCATGATTTTTTGTTTTCCGTCAATGGTGACTTCAGTGGCATTGGATTTTTCAATTTTCGGATAATAGGGATAACAGTCCAGTGCCTTGACCAAATTGGATCGGGTATATGAATACATTTTTGTATAGACGTCCGGGTGCTTTCCAAAATACTCTTTACGCTTGGCGTGTAATTTTTGAGTTGCAATATCAATGAATTGATTTAACATAAATCCTCACTTTCGAGAAGACGGCGGCAGACATTGGCGATGTTCAGGGCCGCCGAACCGTTCTGGACAGGCGTCAGCCGACGCATTTCTTCCATGTTGAAGTCTGAGTGGGTTTCTTTGCCGAGCGCAAGACCGACGAGGGCGGTCGATGAAAAACGGGTAATCAAAACATCACAGTTAGCGATCATTTCTTCTGCATTGCCGGTGGAAAACACCATGGCTCCGGGTGCGTATTGGTTTATTTCCAGGGTGGCGCGCCTGACCTTTTCGCTGGGGTGAAGCTTGAAGATAAGCCGCCGTGATCCGGCTATTTTGACGGCTTTTTCGATGAAGGCCTTGCGGTTTTCATACTGGAGCGTCTCCCTCAGCGCAGACGTACAGGCCAGCACGTAGTCCTTGTAGGGAAAGGTGTTGCTGCTGTATTCCCGGCATTTGTCGAAATTGGGTATCCCCGTGACAACGATCTTCTCAGCATGCACACCTTTTTTGATGAAAAAGTCCCGATACCCTTCGCTTGCAACGCAAAAGGCTTGGTAAGCATCACTGAGACCGGTCAATGCATTGCCCGCAAACCAGAGCGGAAGAAACCTGAACCGGTTGACCAGATGGAACATCATGGATTCCGGGTCTGTAATCCCTTCCTGAACCAGCACCATCCTGTCGCCTTTAATGTTTTTCTGCAAATACACATCCGAGCAGGTCACCACCAGGTCGTAGGGTCGATTGCGCCCCCTTTCGTCCATGGGCAGGCCCTGATTCTGAAGATAGTCCCGGCAACGGTTGGATAGTTTGTTTCCTGCCACTGTGAATTCGATCATTCCGAGTCTTCTGAGAATTTCGTCAAACCCGTCGACATAAAAGGGCGAGAAGGCGTGGTCATAATTGTCAAGGTGTCTTGCGATCTGATGCATCTGGGTGGTCTGGTTCATGGAGCCGCATATAAAGAATATCTTTTTTTTCATCCCATCCCTCCCATTATTGCCTGTGTACCCAGTCACAGCGCTGACAGACCGGAAAACCGCCATAGTCAAGCTTGCCGAAATTCTTTCGGATGCCGGACACCACCGGCCCGTTCCAGATTTCCGCGACACTCTGCACGTTCAGATCTCCCACTTCCTGAACCCCATTGTAATCCACGCAACAGGTAACGGCCCTGCCGTCGCAGAGCACGGACAGGGCTGACCAGGGATAAAAACAGACTGACGTTATTTTTTTTCCGACAGGATTGTAATCCCTCCCGCCTCCAAAATTGTCCGGAGAAACGAAATTCAGGCGGTCGCCTATTCTCTTGTCCAGGACGGAACGCCACAGGAATTTAAACTCTTCTGTTGCTGCTCCATTGGTTTCCAGGGGCAGGTATTGAAGGATCAGTTTCGGTGTCTTTTTTTTCATTTCCTTTCTTATTTTCACAAATTCTCTGACGTTGTTAACCGCCACCTTGAAATTCAGCCCTCTCATGGTGCGGCTGTAAGATTCATCGTTGGTGCCGTAAAAACTGATTTTCATCTCATCCAGCCCCGCACCAATGATCTTTCCGGCGGTCTCGGGAAATAATAACGAGGCATTGGTCACCAGATAGGTGTGCTTTACGCCGAAAGCTTTTGCGAGTCTGATCCGTTCCGGCAAGGATTCATCCAGCAGCGGCTCTCCAAACCCGTGCAGATGCACAACCGGTTTTCGTTTGGCGCCGGACACCTCTCTTATGATCTTTTCGAATAATTCAAACGCCATAACGCCTGGTTTCCGGGTCAGTTTCTCACGGGGGCACATGACACAGCGCGCGTTGCAGCAGTTTGTGTTTTCGATCAGGAGGACCGAGGGCAATGGAAAATGGCGGCGATAGTAGAGGTGAAAGGGCAGGGGGGACCTGGCCAATGACAACAGCCCGCGGGTGATCTTGTCCCGTGCATTGAACATCATGCCGTCTCTCCGCCCAATTTTGTTATCATGATGCCGAGAACGAACACCACCGCGGCAAAAGCGCCGATGATCAAGGCGCATTTCAGGGCAGCCATGTGGTCCGCAGCGACCATGGATGCCCTGAGCCCCTCGTTCACATAATAAAGCGGCAGGACCCTGGCAAATTTCTGCAGGAATTCCGGCATCATCTCGACAGGGAAGAATGTCCCTGAGAGGAACATCATGGGAAACATCAGGGCATCGGCAGCGGCAGCGGCGCTTTCCGCTTCCTTGGCCACGCGGGTGAGAATCATGCCGAGCCCGACAAATGAAAATACGTCAAGGGCAACAAACACCACAAGCCAGGCATTGATCTCAAGACTGACGTTAAACACGATATAGCTCACCAGCAACATCACCGCTGTGGACACAACCGCAAGGATGAACTGGTACAGGACGTTTGACAGGATCCAATCCATCCGGGTGATGGGGGTGGTGGAAAGTTTGCGGAGGACGCCTTTTTGCAGGAGTTCGGCATTGACGTTCACTGCACCGAACAGGCTGGCCGTCATCACGGCCATGGCGATGATTCCCGGAACAAAGAATTCGATGAACCTATATTTTTTTTTCAGTATCGATACCGGCTCCGATACAATGAGCGGCGGTTTACCGGACATTTCCTGGTTTATCCCGGCCAGCACCATGTCCAGCACCCCTATTTTGGTCGTCACCCCAAAGGAACTGGGGTCGTAAAGCTTGGTAAGACTGACGGGTGCGCCAATGCCGTTGGGCGCCATTTTCTGCATCATGGACATTTCAAAATCTTTGGGAATAATGACAATCAGATTCCGCTCGTTGATCTTGGCATACTGTTGGGCATCGGCAGCAGGAGAGACCTGTGTGATCTTGAATCTCTTGCTGAGACGGATGGCTTTCACAAGCTCTTCGGATGATGTTGTCCGGTCAAGATCCTGAACGCTCAAGTCAAAGATTTCATTGTCTCTTTCCATGAAAATGGTGCCG
>CAMBQS010000249.1 GCA_945870015.1 Desulfocicer vacuolatum DSM 3385 | reverse complement strand
AGAAATGGAAAATCTAAAACGGATCACTTTTCATCCTGAAATAATGGGGGGAAAGCCATGTATTCGGGGTATGAGGGTCACCGTAGGCATGATTGTCGGCCTGCTCGCCTCCGGTTGTAAAAATCAAGAAATACTTGAAATGTATCCTTACCTCGATCATGAGGACATAGAGGAGGCATTGCATTATGCTGCCTGGCGTGTTGAAGAAATTGAGATTCCTCTCGCAACAGGAACCGTATGAAGATTGTTATTGATATGAATCTTTCCCCTCAATGGGTTCCAGTCTTGAAATCAGCAGGCCATGTATCAATCCACTGGTCACAAGTGGGGGCCGTCAGTGCACCGGACAGGGAAATCTTGGAATGGGCGCGCACCAATAATCATATCGTATTTACTCATGATCTTGATTTTGGAGCCATCATAGCAGCAACCAATGCCGATTCTCCCAGCGTATTCCAGATTCGCACGCAGGATGTATCACCGAAAAAATTATCAACCATTGTTCTTTCTGCCTTAAAACAATTTGGAGAAAGCTTAAATGAAGGAGCATTGGTGACAGTGAATGAAAAACAGTCCAGGGTTCGTATTTTCCCGCTTAAAAAAGCATAAGAAGCATCTCTTTATCCACGAGTTTGGTCGGCCCAACCAAAAATTGATTCATGGAGCAATGTGCATTTTTGCATATGATCTTGATTTCAACGCCATCTTCACAGCAAGCAATTCCAATGCTTTCGAAAAAATTGAATAGTTGACAAGGCCTGTCACATCGTGCATCCGTATTGACAATCTCACCCAGGATATGTACTGTATGTCTGTACAATAAATCAGGAGGTGGATATGGCAATACAGACAACCTACACTCAAGCCCGTGCAAGTTTGGCCACATTATTAGATCAAGTTACCAAAAACCGGGAGGTTGTTATCATTAAAAGGCGTGGCGGTGAAGATGTCGCCATGATAACAGCCGACGAACTGGCCGGCGTACTGGAAACAGCGCACTTGCTCCGATCACCCGTCAATGCAAAGCGGCTCCTATCTGCTCTTGACAGGGTCCGAAAAAAATCCGGCACCCCTCAAACAATTGACGACCTTCGAAACGAGGTTGGTTTTGAGTAAACGATCTATCAAGACATCCCAGGCCCACGGAAAGCGGGAATCCGTATTCCAACCGGAGTTCAGGGAAGATCTGCGGTACTGGGTTGAGACAGACCGCAAAACCGTCATCCGTATTTTTCAGTTGATCGAAGCGATCATAGGAGATCCATTCCAGGGTGTCGGCAAACCGGAACCTCTTAAATTTCTTGGACCGGGTGTCTGGTCTCGCAGAATTACACAAGAGCATCGACTTGTATATGTTGTCGGGATTGACAGAGTTGATTTCATCCAGGCGTGTTATCACTACAATCAGGAACAAACCTTGACAGCCTTCAGACATGACCGTGCAACCCAAGCCCTGTCGTCAATTCAATTTGATTCCATGCAAAAGGGTACGGATAAAATATGCATGAATGAGATCCACGCTGAAATTGGAGCAACAAGGTCAAAACGTAAAAAAATGAAATCAAGACGCATGACGATGTGACCATGCATGGAGCGGCTGTTGCAGGGTACTTTTATGTTCGTGATTTACCGGATGATGCATTCCTGGACATATTGGGATGCAATCTCCTGGAACGTTTGAAACTCATCTTCGGAAAACCCGCAATTCTGATTTTCAAAGAAAGAAGGATTCAGTATTTTTGTAAAATGAAATTTTTGCAGAGCATATCGCCGTGCACCCTGTATCTGTTGTAACACAGCTTTCAATATCGTTTCATCAAACAATGGTTTGACGCAGGTTGTCCGGAATTCGTAAGGTATGCTGGAATCCATCAGAACCTTGATGCTTGCCGGAATACGATCTGAAACCGGTGTTCTTGAAAAAACAGGGGAATAGGAGATTGGATCGGTCTTGATGTCCATGGCCAGATAATCGACAAGCTGTTTTTCAATCAGTTGGCGGATTATCTCCGGGTTGGTTCCATTGGTATCCAGCTTTACCTTGAAACCCAGCTCTTTTACTTTTTGGCATAATGGGAAAATGCCCTGTGAAAGTGTCGGCTCACCGCCTGTAATCACGACACCATCCAGCAGCCCGATCCGTTTTTTCAGGAAATCGATTATCCACTCTTCTGTCAGAAAAGAAGGAAACGGACCTTCACCCTTTGCCAGTTCAGGATTGTGACAATATGGACAGATCAGATTGCATCCGGAAAGGAAAATCACACAACTGACTTTTCCGGGATAGTCGATAAGCGAGGTTTTTTGAAAGCCGCCGAAAATCATTCTGTCTCACCTGTCCTTTGACAGAAAAGACCGCATGAATCATGCGCCTGTGGAATGATATGATACAAGCGGTTAGGTTCGATTCCCTATACGGCCTTTTTTTCCGCTATCTCATCGGAAAAGGTTGTTGTCAGGTATGGCACTTCTTCACTGACATCCACACTGTAGGTTTTGCGCATACCGAACTCGGTTTGCTTGCCGTTATTCCACTGCTTGACCGGCCGCAGATACCCGACAACCCTGGAATACACCTCTGTTTCATGATCACATATGGTACATTTTGCATGCTCGCCGCTGATATACCCATGGGATGGACACACACTGAAAGTCGGGGTCAGGGTAAAATAGGGAAGCTTAAAATTGCTTGCAACCTTCCGGACCATTGCTTTTGTGGTTTCGATATCCGATATCTGCTCTCCCAGGAAAATGTGAAGCACGGTTCCGCCGGTGTATTTGGTCTGCAGTTCATCCTGCAGCATCAGGGTTTCAAAAACATCATCCGTATAGTTTACCGGAAGCTGTGTGGAGTTTGTATAAAAAGGATCTTCATTCTTCTCAAATCCTTCCTGATTCATACAGATGATTTCCGGATAAAGCTTTTTATCCAGCATGGCCAGACGATAGGAAGTTCCTTCCGCAGGTGTGGCCTCCAGATTGTAGATCTCGCCGGTTTCATTCTGAATATTGAATATCCGTTCCCGCAGGAAATCCATGGCACGAAGAGAAAACTCTCTTCCTGTCTGACTGCCGATATCCTCGCCAAGGAAGTTTAAACACGCCTCATTCATGCCGATGATTCCAATCGTGGAAAAATGATTTTTCCAGTATTTATCCGACCGTTTTTTGATATCTCTCAGATAGAACTTGGAATAGGGATAGAGGTTGTTTTCTGTAAACGATTCCAAAATTTTTCGTTTGATGATCAGACTCTGCTTTGAAATTTCGACCATATCGGATAAGCGGGCAAAGAAATCCGCTTCATCTTTTGCGAGATATCCGATACGCGGCAGATTGATGGTCACAACGCCGATTGAACCGGTAAGCGGATTGGCTCCGAAAAGACCGCCTCCCCGTTTCATGAGTTCCCGGTTGTCAAGGCGCAGACGGCAGCACATGGATCTTGCATCTTCCGGAGACATATCGGAATTGATAAAATTTGAAAAATAGGGAATTCCATATTTGGCAGTCATTTTCCAGATCATATCCAGATTCGGATTGTTCCAGTCAAAATCTTTCGTAATATTATAGGTTGGAATCGGAAAGGTAAACACCCGCCCCTTGGCATCCCCTTCCATCATAACTTCAGCAAACGCGCGGTTGATCAGGTCCATCTCCGGCTGGAATTCCGAATAGGTTTCCGCCTGTTCTTTTCCTCCGATAATCACCGGATGATCTTTCAGGGTGGAAGGCACTTCAAGATCCATGGTGAGATTGGTGAATGGAGTCTGGAACCCGACCCTGGTCGGAATGTTGATGTTGAAAACAAACTCCTGCATGGCCTGCTTCACTTCGTCAAAGGTAAGATCATCATACCGGACAAACGGAGATAGAAGCGTGTCAAAATTGGATATGGCCTGAGCGCCTGCGGCCTCTCCCTGAAGTGTGTAGAAGAAATTCACGATCTGGCCCATGGCTGACCGGAAATGCTTGGGCGGTGCGCTCTCCACTTTACCGGCTACTCCTTTAAATCCTTGCCGGAGAAGATCCTGAAGATCCCAGCCCACACAATAAACAGAAAGAAGACTCAGGTCATGGATATGAATATCCCCGCTCTTGTGGGCTCTTCTGACCTCCGGCGGATAGATCCGGTTCAGCCAGTATTCGGAAGTAACATCCGAAGAGATATAGTTGTTGAGCCCCTGAAGGGAATAGCTCATATTGCTGTTTTCTTTGATTTTCCAGTCCATCTTCTGGATATAGTTTTCCACCAGATCCACACTGGCCTTTGTGGTGATGTTTCGAATCTGGTTATGCTGCTCGCGATAGATGATATAACCTTTTGCGGTTTTAAAAAACGTGGAGTCAAGCAGCACCCTTTCAACAATATCCTGGATTTCCTCAACCATCGGAACCACACCCAGGCGAAGTTCATGCGCCAGGGTAAGTACCCGGAGTGTCAGTTTTTTTGCATCCCTTTCCCCGAATTCTCCGCTCGCCATACCTGCCCTGGCAATCGCGTTTATTATCTTGGAAGAATCAAACTCGAGAACCCTGCCATCCCGTTTTTTTATTTTTTCAAACATTGCGCTGTCCTTTGCAGTACATTTCTGTTTTTCAATCTATCGAGGAATACGTGAAACAGCACGCCGGCCAACCGAATATAATTGTCATGAATCCAGCTTATGATACGGAAATCCAAGAGAAAACTCTTGATAAGGTGAGAAAAACAGATAGCACAACATATTGTTATATGTCAATTAGAAAATTCAATATATAGAGTTTTTTGATGATTTCAATAAAAAATTTGGCAGATATATCAGGCGGGTATGCATGAAAAAAAATCTCTTTCCCTCTATGACTGCACTCGTAAACAGAAAAAGATAGTTTGTGTAATGAATATGTTCCGTGCCATCCGCTTTATCCCGGAATATACCCCGGCCAAAAACGGATACACTATATAGAGTAGGTATTTTAATGATTCATACAATATATTGTTGACAAACCCGATTGAATCCATTATTCGTATGCTACACGGAACAAACAAAATGCGATCTGATAAAAAAATCCTTGAGGAATCAAAACCATGTACAATATTCTGGTGATTGATGATGAACAAGCCATCGGCATGCTGCTGGTCAAAGTCCTGTCCAAATATGGGTATCATGTTGAAACCGCACTGGACGGCCTTGAGGGAATCCGTAAATTTGACGAATCCAATTATGATATGGTGATCACGGATATCCGGATGCCCGGCCTGGACGGAAACGGGGTTATCAAGCATATCCGGCAATCCAAAAAACGGCTCACGCCGGTTGTGGGTCTTTCCGGAACTCCCTGGCTGATTGACAAAAAAAATTTTGATGCTGTTCTGTCAAAGCCGTCCTCCATCAAGACCATCGTTGACACGGTCAACCGTAATATAAAGCAGCATTGATGAAGTAACAGCGGGTTTCCTCCTTTTCTTAACACTATGTTTTTCCATTGGGATTGATGCTTCTTCAGAACAACGGAAGCGATTCAAAACTAAGAATTTCATGACTTTCCGGATGTTCAAAACGCAGAAAGGACGCATGAAGCAGCAGAGGATCTCCGGGTTTACCACGGCCATAGAGACGATCACC
>CAMBQS010000248.1 GCA_945870015.1 Desulfocicer vacuolatum DSM 3385 | reverse complement strand
GAATGACAACACGATCTTTTTCATCACCATAGTCACTGGTCTTAAACCAATTCGCCCCATCTTTTTCATAGATGATCTTTTTTTCTTTGAATTCTTTTATAATGGTGTCCACTTTTTTGGAATCAAACAAGCTTTGTTCACTATACCATCGGTCAAAGGTAACATGAAAATCGATCAAATCGGTTTTGATTCCATCCAGTATGATTTCCGCTGCATATTTTGCACAACGGTCAATGGCCTCCTCCTTTTTTTGTTCCAACAGCTCACGGCCATAGTTCTTCTGCAATGTTTTTGCAATATCTCTGATATAGTCACCCTGATAACAATCTTCCGGAAAGGTTACCGGCTCATTAAAAAATTCTTGATATCGCAGAAACACGGAAAGGCCCAGGGTTCGAATTTGACGGCCTGAATCATTTATATAGTACTCTCTTTGGACGTCATATCCACAGAAGGAAAGGATATTTGCCACACTGTCTCCAACCGCGGCGCCTCGGCCATGCCCAACATGAAGAGGGCCTGTTGGATTCGCACTCACAAATTCAACCTGAAGTTTTTTGCCTTGACCGATATTGGATGAACCATAGGTTTTCCCTTTTTCATGAACCGATTTTAAAAATGGATACCAGGATTCATTACGGATAAAGAAATTGATGAAGCCTGGTCCGGCAATTTCACATTTTTCCAGAATTTTTTCCGGATCATCAATGGCAGAGACAATGGCTTCAGCGATTTTACGGGGAGCCATTTTTTGAATCTTGGCCATTTTCATGGCAATATTCGTGGAATAGTCTCCCTGGGCCTCATTTTTCGGCTCCTCGACCTCTATCTCCGGTAAAACAGAAAATGGCAATAAACCATTTTTATATGCATTTTCTGTTGCCCTTTTTGTCAGATTTTGAATTATATTTTTCATGCAGTTTCGTCTTTATTGTTTGTCTGAAGGGAAAAAGATATCTGTTATTACGCTTTCATTCTTTGGGACTTATAATTTTCAACTTGATGTTAAATATATATAAAACAAAACCACCCAGCATTCGGGTGGTTTCATCGGCACATAAATCATTTCTTGCGATTAAGAAAAATAAAGGGTTGTTTATAACATTTCGACGTCCTAAATGTCATCGTCTGCTTGTATACCATCGTCATCTGCAATTTTAATGGAAGAAGGGGAAGATGAGATGGGATTTATTTCATCATCTTCAAGTATGCTTTCATCCTCAATACTGGTCTCATCCTCTAACAGTTTATCAAGCTCCACAGGATTGGCATCAACCTCATCCAGGAGATCTTCGGTATAAGTATCTTTTAACACAATCATGTCATTAAAAGAGATTTCTTTGGTTTCGATGCAATTTGATTGAAAAAAATCCTTGATCCCATCTGCAATTAATTCAGCACAGGCATTGACCGGATAGAGCCCGGTTGTTCTAAATGCTGAAATTAAAGAGGCTTTATCTTTTTCGCAAGCAGCCTGTATTGCCTCCCGGTTATATTTTTCTTCAAACACGACGGAAAAGATACCTTTGTCTAATTCTCCGGATTCTTTTATGATAATTTCATTTTCATTTTCACCGAGCAAGATACTATATTTTTGTTTCATGTTATACCCTCTGGGTTAAAAAAATTTTACTTTTGAGCCGACCATTATAAGGAGTTTATTATTTTTTGC
Organism: Desulfocicer vacuolatum DSM 3385; assembly: GCA_945870015.1. Taxonomy (GTDB): domain Bacteria; phylum Desulfobacterota; class Desulfobacteria; order Desulfobacterales; family SURF-7; genus QZKS01. The sequence goes on along the minus strand of CAMBQS010000248.1, from coordinate 3,938 downwards.
AATAGTAATTCGAAAATCTTTGTTCGACACGGCTTTAAAAAGGGGGTTCTTATACAAAAAAGATTGACCTGAAATTTTCTAAATGCTAATAAAACGATTCGTGTTATCTGGAGGGATGGCCGAGTGGTTGAAGGCGGCGGTCTTGAAAACCGTTGAGTGTCAAAGCTCCGTGGGTTCGAATCCTACTCCCTCCGCTCTTTTTTTTGGAGAGATGGCCGAGTCGGCTGAAGGCGCTCGCCTGCTAAGCGAGTGTGCGGGTAACTCTGCACCCCGGGTTCGAATCCCGGTCTCTCCGCCATTTAAAAAGGGTTAACCGTCATTATGTAGATGACATAATGACGGTTTTTTATTTTGCGACTCCTGCAAATGGAAGCTCAAGAGATGGATTGATTTCTTGATATTTATCATTATACTGATATGGATTATTGGCCACAACAAAGCATGTGTTTCTATGTTTATTGTAAAATCTCAGGCTGAGGAGACAAAAGATGACCATTCAGGCTCAAATAAAAGCGGACCTGGTATCGGCAATGAAGAACAAGGATGAAGAAAGGAAAAATGCCATTCGGGTTGCGTTGGGAGAGTTTGGCAGAAATGATAAAAAGGAGTTGAATGATGAAGAGGTTATCCGAGTTTTAAAGAAATTGATCCATTCTGAAAAGGAAATGCTGGTGGCAAAAGGCATTTCGGACGACTCTAAATTTATTCAAATCCTGGAAGCTTATTTGCCGAAACAGGTCTCCAGGGATGAAATATTGGATTGGATTCATCAGAATGTTGACTTTTCGGAATTCAAGAACAAAATGCAGGCCATGAAGCTGATTATGTCCCACTTTGGTTCATCTGCAGATGGTAATGTTGTCAAACAGATTTTACAAGATATATAGAAGATTGTCTTCATGAAGAAGATGCATCACAGGGGGCGATTTCATTTTGTTTGCCGTTTTTATTCTTTTTTTTTAAGCAGATTTTATCTTTCCGAACGATGGCACAAATTTTTTCATTATCCAACTCCTTGCAATTGGTGTGAGCATAGAGCGGGCATTCAGGATGTTGTTTAGACAAATTTCCTCCTTAAGCCATTTCAGTCGATCTGAATCCGATGAAACGTATTGGATGTTCGCGAAAACGTATACTCCAATACGTTGATTCTCTGATTGTGTCAAGGAAATAAATAGGTTATGAGAAAAAATGTCATAAAACAGATGGATGCCGTTCAATACTGAAAACATGAAAATAACAGAGAGACGCTGCGCCCCTTATTGACATGGATGCGATTTTGATTATATAGCTGAAAAGAATTGAAGGATAGAGAAGACTCAAGAATTTGATAATTAACTGTTTTCTCATAATAAGCAATATCTTCAACGGTATTAATATTTTGATTATGATGGGGTGATAAAATGATAAACCTGGATCAATTAGCTGAAGTAGCCCAAAATTTTTCAGCGGGCTTCTGGATAAATGATGGGAAGAAAGTTCAAAAAAAGCCTCAAAACCCCATTGCTGCAAGACAAGCGTTATACAATTCAGACCCAAGACCGGATAAGGTGTCTTTGGCGCAGGGAATGGTTTTTAATGATAAAGACCGGATAAGGGTATACCATCGGGAAAGCAACACCTGGTATGATTCTGTAGAAGAAGCAGAGGCAAAAGGATATACCCGCAAAGCGTGCGAGATATTTAAAAATAAAAAAGGTAAAATTTTTCATTCTCCTGCGGTGTTTATCGCTCAGCAAAGAGCGCTTGAAAGATACAGGGAGCAACAGTTTGGAGAGGATCTGACCAAAAATCCGGCAGCATATGGAACACCGGTTGCACCCGCACTTCAAACAGCCATTCAATTTGATGGAGAAGACATATATGGCAAAGGGGCTTATGACGCGGGAAAAACGATTTCATATCAAACCATTGGAATGGCAAGCGGATATAAGCATTTGACAATTCCGGTGCTGAATTCCGTTCGTAATTCCCTGGGTTTTCCTCCGATTGATACCATTGTCATGGGAACCAATTTCTATGGGGCCTACAATGCAACCTTTGATAATTTAAAGATGGTTCGATACCGGTATATGAATGAAAATGGAGAGTTTGATTTTAAATCATTTCAAAAAGCAGCGGAGATGTTGGATCCCAAAACCACCATGTTTCTGTTTGATATGAGTACCGGCAACAATTTTATCGGAACCAGAAGAACAAAAGAGGATAATGAGAATATTGTTCAGATTCTCGTTGATAAACAATTTTACAGTGAACATGATATTGCGTATCCGAATTTTGATCCGGATTTTCATCCGGATGGTGAGATTTACAGGATATTGAAAAAAATCGGGGCACCGCATGGTATACAGAGTTCCCGCGGTAAAAAAGACAAATATGCATCCAGGCTTGCTTTTCATCATCTTTTCCTGGGAACGGGAGAACAGCGATCAGAAATATTCAGTTATCTTGTCACAGAAAACCGAAATTCTTTTCTGGCTATGCCGGATACATGGATGCATTTGACTGAAATGGCCAATGATATATCTCTTCGAGAGGCGCATGAAAAAGACAGCCGGACATTTATAGAGATCGTCAGGGATTCCAGAAATAATTTATCAGAAGCGCTATCCTGGAATTGGATGAAACATAGATCTGGAATGTTTGATATGGTAAATATTAACCATAAAGGTGCAGACAGAATGGGAGAGGAATATGGAATTTATGTGGTTCCTGTCCGAAACCAGAATATTGTTGGAAAAGATGGATTGCCTGTAGAGGTTATCCGAATAAAACATGGTATGTCCGATGCGGTTATTGCAAAAGTGTCAGATGCATTGAAAACAACCATACAAAAATATCCGAGTGAAACAGGGCAAGCCAACCCGGATATTATTCTTGCAAGATAATGCTTTGATTGAATAAAAACAGGTTGTTAGGAAGGTGGTTATGATAAAATGGAGCAGAGATCTTCTCGTTGTATTGATGATCCTATTTTCCAGTAGCCTTACAGCCTATTGTCTGGAAGAAGGTATTCCGAATTCAAGAAAAGCAGATAGAGGCATTGAAGATGAAATTGAGTGGCTTCAGGCAGAAGGGGTTGTTCTTACAGCTTCAAAAAATGAACAATCCATTTTACATGCGCCGTCAGTGATTTCCGTATATACATCGGAAGACATTAAACGTCAAGGAATCCGGAATGTTAATGAACTGTTAGAGCGGACTGTCGGTTTCATACCCACACGAAATGTAGCAAATCCATTGATTGGAACACGCGGAATTGTCGCAGGCGAGAACGAGCCGTTTCTTCTTTTGATCGATGGTCATAATATGAATAGCATTGTTGATAAAGGGCCGGATGATTATTTTATTTTTCCGTTGATTTCCCAGGTTAAACGGGTCGAGATTGTCCGGGGGCCGGGATCAACATTATGGGGCAGTGATGCGGCTCTTGGAATCATCCATATCATCACCAAGGATGGTGGGGATATCAACGGGTTGCAGACAACGGTTGATGGGGCGACGGAAGATGGATATCGATATGCCAATATATTGTATGGCAATAAAGAGGATGATGATCATGATGTGATGCTGTCTTTCACAAGTGCAAAATCGGATGGTTTCCCGGAGGATGGTTTTCGCCCGCATGAGGACTTTCTTACATTGGGTCCAATGGATGAGATTAAGGATTCGTGGGAGCTTTATGGAAAAATGAAGCAGCGCCAATTCACTTTTACGGCCAGAGCCGCAGATCTCCTAGATTCCAGACTGGATACAACTCCGAACTGGAGTGATTTCAATGCCCCCCCGCTTCCAGCAGAATATAATCGAAGAAAGCATTATTATATCGACATCGGACACAAAAAAGATTTTTATAAAAACAGTTCCCTTGAAACCAGGATCTTTACCGATATGATGGAACGATGGCAAGGCCAGGCAAATCCGGTTGTTACGTCCGG
>CAMBQS010000247.1 GCA_945870015.1 Desulfocicer vacuolatum DSM 3385 | reverse complement strand
TAATTTTTATACAGTCGGGATTGAGGAGGAAATTCAAAATTCCGTTCTTTACTTTGAGCCAACCGGCAAAGGAATTTCAGCAAGCATAAATATATGGAAACAGTTAAACGGGTATTTCCCGGAATATTTTGTGCAACAATTCGGATATTTTGGTTTTTATTATCCGGTACCGTTTGATGGAACGATTTCGTTCAAATATACAGGGCAATATAACTGGAATTATAAAGATTTCTACTTTGGTTTTAATGATTTAGTTTGGGAAGAGTTGTCTGCTCCGAATGCCAATGTCAAGACAGCCTCCTTTCCAATCAGTGCCGGAATCCATTCTCTGCGTTGGGGATGCATGGACTCGCCGAATATTTATGATGCCGCATCTCTGCAAGTCTGGGATATTTCATTTGATCGTAAGGGCAGCAATACTGTGGATCATGATGGAGATGGGTATGCCATTGAAGATGGAGATCGAAATGACGATGATGATTCTGTTTTCCCGGGCGCTCTTGAAATTCCCGGGGATGATATAGACCAGGATTGTGATGGCGTAGATTTGTTGCTTGTTGATTTCGATCATGACGGAGACACTTACTCCCAGAACCAGGGGGACTGCAATGATGATGATCCGAATATTTACCCTGATGCCCCGATTCCGGTGTCACCTATTTATATCGGTGTTGATCACGATTGCGACGGTATCCTCATTCCCTTTTATTATTACACGGATGATGATCTGGATGGATTTACCGAGGTTGAGGGAGACTGTAATGATGCTGATAACACGAAGCATCCGGGAGCTGTAGAAATTCCGGGAGATGGTATTGACCAGGATTGCAATGGAACAGATCTATTATGGGAAGACTTTGATGATGATATAGATGGATTTACCGAGAGTCAGGGCGACTGTGATGATACCGATGATACCATATATCCGGGTGCTCTTGAGATTCCTGGTGATAATATTGATCAGGATTGTAATGGATCGGATTTATTATTGGTTGACTCGGATGATGATGAAGATGAATTCACTGAGAATCAGGGCGACTGTAATGATAATAATGATACGATCTATCCAGGTGCTGTTGAAATTCCGGAAGATGGTATTGATCAGGATTGTAATGGATCGGATTTATTATCGGTTGACTCGGATGATGATGAAGATGGATTTACGGAGAATCAGGGCGACTGTGATGATACCGATGATACCATATATCCGGGCGCTCCGGAAATCCCTGACGATGGTAAAGACCAGGATTGTAATGGGTCGGATCTGTTGTGGGCGGATGTGGATAATGATGGAGACGAATATTCCTATAATGAAGGCGACTGCAACGACGCGGATCCGACCATATATCCGGGTACTGCAGGATGTCCTTTATAAAAATGGAAGACAGAAGCGAATCAGCAAAATATGGACAAGCTGATATTTCCTGAATTTAAAAAGCCGGGAAATATCTGACGAACCAATAAGAAAAGCAATGAAAGGAAAAGACAACCACCTGAAAGAATTCAGGTGGTTGTCTTTATTGGATCATCTCAGGATCAAGATTTATACTGCTGCAACCGGTCATAATTATAGGTGCAAAAGTCCAACCCTGCGGTCCGGCACCGATGGAGGCTGAGGAGATGTCAGCAGTGTAAATCTCTTGAGCTAATTTCAAAACGATAAAAAATCGTCACACCGGCGAAGGCCGGTGTCCAGAAATACTGAATTCCGGCTTTCGCCGGAATGACAGCAAGAGACTGTTGAAACCGGCTATAGTGTTTCAGACTATAAAACACTTTAATGAATGTTGTACTGGCCGTACCCATTTTCCACAAGATAGTTGGGATACATGGCATAACTGGGTTTGATGGCCGGCAGAAGCTTCAGGATTTTCGGAACCGGTCCCTTTGCAATCATCTGTCTCCTGGTCAATGCCATGGTCAGGTTGACCTTCCCAAACCAGAATTTATGGGCGATGTCCGAACTCATTTTCATATCCACGATCGCATTGGTTTCCATGTCTCCGGACCGGACATCTATTTTTTCCCCGGAACAGTCAATCACCAGCACAAGATCCGGGTCTGTATAATTAAAACGGATGATCAGTTTGGAAGCCAGAAGCTTGTCTGCTATCTCAGGCGTATTGCCAAGCAGTCGAAAAAAACCACCCAGAACTTCATTAAATTTTTCAGAACTTTCAAAAACCGGCATGTGATCTCTCCTTATTTATAGATTAATATGCATTCTTCAAATGAACCAGAATATCCTCTGCAATGACCTCACGGATATTATAGACCGTGGTGCCGTCTTCCTGCGCTGCCTGCGCAATTTTTTCCAGGCTTTCTTTCTTTACACCTGCTTCTCTCAGATTTAAAGGCATGGCTCCAAGGGCATGCATTTTTTTGTGCAGATCGCGAACCGCCTGGATTGCTTTCCGGGCTGCATCGTCCACGGACAAACCACTCACATCCTGCCCCATAAAATAGGCCAGCCTGGCATATTTTTCTTTGCATTCCTCAAAATTGTATTCCATGCCATGGGCCAGAAGAATTCCGTTGGCAACCCCATGGGGCACTCTTTCGATTCCGCCCGTGGCATGGGCCATGCTGTGAACGCAGCCAACCATGGAATGGGAAAAGGATGTGCCTGCAAGGTTGGAAGCAATCAGCATGGCACCCCTGGCTTCCAGATCATCCCCATCCTCGATGGCTTTGACAAGATTATTAAAAATCAGCTCAATGGCAGCGACGGCCAGCGCCTCGGAATGGGGGGAGGAATCCACACCCACATAGGATTCTACGGCATGGGTCAGCGCATCCATTCCGGTGGAAGCGGTCAGCTTCGGCGGCAGGGATTGCGTCATGACCGGGTCTAGAACAGCAAGTCTCGGCAGGAGATACCCGTCTGAAAAAGCCAGCTTGACCTTGTTCTCTACATCGTAAATCACCGCAACAAGGGTGCATTCACTCCCTGTCCCGGCGGTTGTGGGAATGACAACCAGCGGTTTCAGGGGCGCTGTGAGTGTTCCGGCTCCGGAGTAATCCTCAATCAGATCTCCGCCATGGGAAAAGGTGAAATTGGCTGCTTTTGCCGCATCGATCACACTTCCTCCGCCCACTGCGATCAATCCTTCCGCTCCGGACTCGACAGCCAGTCTGCTGATTTCCTTGACAGCATCTATGGAAGCATCCTGAGGAACATCCAGATAGGTTCCGGTAATCGTATACCCGCCCTGTTCGATTCCTTCCTTTATACTGTCGAGCAACCCAAGGTCATGGATGATATGGTCGGACACCATAAAAAAATTACTTACATTCAAGGCATCCAGCTCATGTGAAAAATCGGATGCAAGACCTGCACCGTAAATCATTTTGGTAGGGTGATAAAATTGATAAAAATCTGGCAGCATTTGTCCTCCTTGTTTTGCCGGAATGCAGGAAACCGGCAGACCTATCCTGCACAGGCATCAATTAAAATGGCTTGACGAACGATTTAATATTAGCCATATCGATAGTACATCATAAAACAGATAACAATATTTAAGAGTGTTTTATTAAAAAAAGTGTTTTACCGTAAAACAGATAAAACGCATAGAACAGGAATTGTCAATGATTAAAGGCAAACAAGCAAATTCCGCCCTTCTGGCTGTTTTCCCAAATCTTGAAACATTACATAATTTCATTAAAAAAAGCGACAACCAGAAAGTGTTTCATTCTTTTATCACATTTGCTTTTCAGGAAGGCATTATCCAGACATGTGATGAGAATGCCTTTACCCGGTTCATCCAGACCCATGCAAAAGACAATTCCGCCTGCATGCCCCCTATGGATCTGACATTTGAAGAGTTGTTCAAGAAGAAGAAAGAGCTCTTGAACATCGGTATCTCGGAACGGGCACTCACAGACCGGGTCAATGCCCTGATCCTGAAAAAAAAAATTGCCTTGCCAAAGCTGACCAATACCATGTTAACCCGGTTGAAAAAAGAACCTGCAGATACCCCTCACAAACGAAATGCACTGAGAGCGGTTTCGTTCTGGCTCGGATATGAGCGGCCGGATCTTGATCCATCCTGGAACTATGAAGCCTTATTAAAACTTTGTCATGAAACCAGCCAGCCTCAGAGTTACAACGAAGGCGTGAGGATCGGGCTGACCCTCTCCAGCAGGGGGGACGTCATTGGTCACGATGCCGTGGTCTGGCTGAAAAATAATGTGAAAAACTATATCCAGGGGTCGATCCATCTTTTTCCGTACGGCAGTTGGGGAAAAGTAAAAGCCCACGATATCACAACAATTTATATTGATTTTCCCAAAGAAGGCAGAGCCAACTATCCCACGTCGTATAAACGGAGTATCCGCAACGCCATATCCGTGGCGCATCAGATGGCCATCCGCTGGGCATTGTCTGATTATTGCACGAAAAACCGGTTTTTATCCATCGGCATTGCCACCGGTGATTTTGCCAATCTGGATAATTATCTCCTGCCCATCCTCAATGCCAAACTTCCCGGAGACCCGGTAATCCGGATGACGGATTACACACACCAGTGCATCCTGATCAATGACATCCGTACTGTATTTTGCAGACATCCAAAGGAGGCTATCCTGTTTAACGGTGAGGTTCTGAACATATGGTGGGTGGCCGGACTCTGGAGCTCCATTTACTGGGATTTTATCCCCCATCTCCTGGAAGATGAAATCATGCAGAACAAACCTTCTTCCGTGGACCTGTTAAATCAGTTCTTTTTGTTTCCGGACCAGCTTGAAGATAAAATCGAACCCAATGCTGTTACCCGGTTTTTTTCCTTTCCCCACAACACGCTCCTGGGAATCGAGATCGCAAAAACGCTCTACTACAGACGAAGTTTCTGGGAGGCAAACGAGATCCTGCGCATTGTACTCAGCATTGATCCGGACAATCTCAATGCCAGGGCACTTCGAATGGTGATCTTTCGAAATCTTGCCATTGAAGCCCCGTCCCATGCCATCGCCGGGATTCAATTCAAGCGTGCGGAAGAGGAGGCTCAATTCATTCTTGAAAACTTTAACACCCTGGATGAGGATTTTTACTGCGAATATGCAGTGATCTATCTTTCCAGAGCATTGAATATGCTCCGGCGCATGCGTAATAATGAAGATCCTGATACCCATTTTCCGGATTTCAGTCAATTACGATCCGAGGTTTCGGATCTGTTCACCCGGGCTGAAAAGCTGTTTGAACGGGGTATCATGTTTTCTCCCACAGGGTACCGATCCATCTATCTTCTGGTATGCACACAGATCGTAAAGGGTATCCTGCAAACCCATGAGGAGTTCTTTACCGATCCTTTCAAACCAATCAGCGCTCCCAAAAGGGAATACCGGCAGAAGGCTCTGGATATGTTTATGGCTTTAAACTGGGCAAGAAAGGATTCTGCGGATCAGATCCAGTATGATTACCTTGAAAAAATCCTGACCCAGGGCTTCAGCAGACATGATGAGTCCGTGACCCTGAAAGCATATCGCCCTACCCTGTTTTTCTGTTTTGCGGTTGTACTATGGGATTTTTTTCCGACCCGGACTGTGAGTATCGTGAAACATGTTCTTCAACTTCTTCAGGCAACCATTTCCATGGCCCTGGACCTCGAAAAACAAAACCTGTGCATCTATTCCTA
>CAMBQS010000246.1 GCA_945870015.1 Desulfocicer vacuolatum DSM 3385 | reverse complement strand
TCCAGTTTGTTTTTGACGGATCTGGCCGTATCCAGGGCATTGGCCCCTGCAGCCTGACGGATGGCCATGGCTGCTGCAGGCCGTCCGTTATGATTGGCAATGATGTCGGATCGTTCGGTTCCCAGTTCCGTCCGGCCGATGTCCTTGATCCGGACTACGGAACCATCCGGATTGATCAGGATGGGAATAGAGGCAAATTCCTCCGGGGTCTCGAGCAGATGCTGAACAATGACGGCGGTGTTCATGCGCTGCCCCTTTATGGCCGGCGCCCCGCCCAACTGACCAGCGGAGACCTCGACGTTATAGGCTTTGAGCGCCAGGATGACATCTTCCATAGTCAGGTGATATTTGGTCAGCTTGTCAAGGTTGACCCAGACCCGCATGGCATACTGTGTACCAAAATTCTCGACTTCTCCTACTCCCGGTACTCTGGAGAGGATTTTTTCCAGATTGGACTGGGCATAGTCCCGCAGGTCTTCTCCGCTCATGCTGCCATCTTCCGAAATCAGCCCGACGATAATCAGATAGTTCCGGGTGGATTTGCTGACTTTTACGCCGGAGCGTTGCACCACATCCGGAAGGCTGGCCATGGCGAGTTGCAGTTTGTTCTGAACCTTGGACCATGCGACATCCGGATCTGTTCCCGGGGTAAAGGTCATCTCGACACGGGCTGCACCGGATGAAGAACTGGTGCCGGAAAGGTAAAGCATATCGTCCAGACCGGTCATTTTCTGTTCAATGATCTGGGTTACGGTGTTTTCTACGGTTTCCGCCGAAGCCCCCGGAAAAAAAGCATCAATGGCGATGGCCGGCGGGGCGATGGGAGGGTATTGAGAAACCGGCAGATTGTAAATGGCTAACCCGCCGGCTGCCATCATGACAATCGCGATAACCCAGGCAAAGACCGGCCGGTCCAGAAAGAATCTTGAGAGCATCAGACGCCTCCTTTGTTTGGCTTCTGAGGCGGTGCATTCGGGCCGGCTGAGGGTGGTTTAAGGTCGGTTTGAGTTTCAACAAAGGGGACAGCCTTTACAACCGCACCAGGCCGAACCTTCTGTACACCTTCAACAATCACCTTATCTCCGGGTGCAAGTCCTGCCGAAACCAGCCATTTGTCCTTAATGGCCCGGTCCAGTGTGAGCATTCGCACGCCGACCTTGCCTTCGGCATCCACGATCATGGCGATGGGATTTCCCTTGGGGTCGCGGGAAACTCCCTGCTGCGGAACAAGGATCGCCTGATCATTTTCACCTTCCCGGATTACTGCCTGGACGAACATTCCCGGCAGGATAAGATTTTCCGGATTGGGAAAAACAACCCGGAGAATAACCGATCCGGTGGTCGGGTCCACCGTGATATCCGTAAATTGAAGGGTTCCTTCTATTGGGTATGGTGTGCCGTCTTCCAGGATCAGATTGACCTTATTCTGATCTGTTCCGTTCTTTTTGAGACGGCCGTCTTTCAGGCGGCGTTTCAGGTGCAGCAGATCGGTAGTGGATTGAGGCACATCCACATAGATGGGATTGAGCTGCTGAATGGTTGCCAGAGCCATGGGTTGATAGGCTGTGATGATGGCGCCGTCTGTAACATTGGATTTGCCGATGCGTCCGGAAATGGGGCTGGTGATTCCAGTGTATCCCAGATTAATTTGAGCTGCTTTTACCGCTGCCTTCCAATACTGGATATCTGCTTCGACCTGTGTCAGGGTGGCAACAGCATCATCATAGTTCTGTTGGCTTACGGCCTTGTCCGCGAGTAAATCTTTGTATCGTTCGGCCCGTAACCGGCTGGCATTCAGATTCGCTTCAGACCGGCTCAGGGCGGCCTTTGCATTATCAAGGGCTGCCTCAAAGGGAGCGGGATCGGTTTGATAAAGCATCTGTCCGGCATCGACATCGGAACCCTCGGTAAACATACGTCTGAGTATCAGACCGCTGATCTGTGGCCGGATTTCCGCAATACGAAATGGCGCAGTCCGGCCCGGTAATTCAGTGGTCAGTTCAATTTTCTGCGTCTCAACGGTCACAAAAGCTACCTCCGGAGTAGGGGGTGGGCCGGCCTGCTGGCTGCTTGGGCCCTTGCTGCATCCACAGAGGGAAAGAAGGCTTGACAGTGCCATAAAGAAAATGCCGTTTTTAAGCGTTTGTAAAACTTTTCTGTTCATTTGCATCGTAATCCTCCTGCTCCAAGCTCTCGTATACCTCCGAGGGAGAAGCGCGTAATATGGTCTGCAATCCGTTCAATATCGGTCGAATCGAAACACTTCGGACAAAGGGCCGCAATAATCTGTCTTCCTGTGAAGTGGTGCAGACATTGGCCCACGATACTCATTGCACAAAGGAATGAGACATTGCTGTTTTTTTCATCCAATAAATCGTATTTTTGAAGCAGGGTCCGGACAATACCGGACAGATGCTCATGCATTGGCCGTATGGAGTTTTGCACCAACTGATCGAGAGCGCCTGTTGGATCGGCAATTTCCAGGGCCATGAGCTTTCCGTGCCAGGCAGGAAAGCCTTCGTCTAAAATCCGCAAGAGAAACGAGCGAATGAATGCCCGGAGTTTCTCCTCTGCTGTGGCGCCCTCTTTCAGCCCCAGATCCGGAGGGTATTTGCGTACGGCTGATTGGTGTAAGGATTCAAGAACAGATGCATATAGCCCATATTTGTCCCGGAAGTGGTAATTCACAGAGCTGACATTGGTGCCGGCACGACGGCAGATTTCTCTGATTGTAGCGGATCGAAATCCATGCTGAGCAAAAATCTCCCCAGCCGATTCGATCAATCTTGCCTTTGTGTCATCATTCTTATTCACAAGGTAGCTTCCATAGAAATGTTTACAAACAGCATTCAAACAAGTGTTTGAAATATACGTTTAGAATGAGCGGTTGAATTTGTCAAGCAGATTTTATTAAAGGCGGAAAAAGGGATGCCCGGTATGATTTTTAATTGTTACATCCCGGAATAATTCATGAATTTTTCTATTACAAGTGGAAAACAAGAATGGATCAGGAAGTGCTGACAGGGATGGTTATGAAGAACCCGGTTCCGGTTCCCAATGTGCTGCGGACTTCTATCTGACCTTTCAGGGTTTGCGTGATCAGGTTATGAACAACATTCATCCCGAGTCCGATGCCTCCCCGGTTTCTTTTGGTCGTGAAAAAAGGATCAAACAGCCGGAGGATGGTTTTTTCATCCATTCCTCTTCCCGTGTCCTGATAGGTATAGTGGAGAACGCCTTTTTTTCGTTCTATTTTAATGACAATGGATCCTTTTGAAATCTCTTCAAATCCATGGATGAGTGAATTGATGACCAGATTGGTGGTAATCTGTGAAAATGCGCCGGGATAACTGTCGATCTCAAGATCATCCGGGCATTCAACAGTGATCGAATGTTCGCTCCTTTTGAATTTTGGACGCAGACTGTTCACGGTATCTTCTATATTGGAACGTATGTTAAAAACCCTTTTTTCTTCAACAATCTGATCCACAGCAACATTTTTGAAACTGTTCAACAGATCTGCCGCCCTTTCCAGGTTTGACAGAACCATGGAAGAAGCCTCCAAGATCTTTTTTGTATACTTTGTAAGTTCAGGAGACGAGGGCTGACCGGAATGACAGCGTGCATTAAACTCGTTTGTTCTGTCGGACAGGAAAGAGGCGGAGATCAGACCCACACCCAATGGTGTGCTGATTTCATGTGCAACACCGGCAACCATATCTCCGAGAGTAGCCAGTTTTTCAGATCGCAGTAGTTGTTCCACGGTTTGCTTTCTTTCCGTGATATCCCTCGTAACACCGATAATTCCGATGGGATCTTCGTTTGAATCATAGATAAAATTGCCTTCCACCTCACAACTCACCAGGGAGCCGTCTTTACGGTATAGTTCCACTTCCACCTTTCTGGGGATATCCGGCGGTTTTTTCCCCTTGCTTCGCAGCTCCAGTTCTTCGGCCATGGTTCGGATCGTGATATCATATGAGGACGGCGGCATGATCTCTTCAAGCTTATGGGTAAGTGCTTCTTCCACGGTGTACCCTCGTATCCGTTTAATCGATGGACTGATGTAGGTAAAATTCATGTTTAAATCCATGGTCCAGATATTGTCGGTAACATTGTCCGCAAGAAAACGATATCGTTTTTCACTGGTTTTCAATAATTCTTCGGTCTGTTTCCGTTCTTCAATTTCCGATTCAATTGTGGCTTTTGACAAAGAGAGTTCACTGTTTTTGTTTTCCAATGCTCTGGTCAGTTCAATCTCTTTTTGATGTGTGGATACAAGTCCCTTGACCAATGCGGCGATCGAGATTGCAGCCATGGCATTTAACAACATGAAATTGGCACCGGCGGCGATCATGGCTGCATTGTTGCTGAAAAAGGGGAAGGATTGTCCAAACGCACCGGTTTTAATCATCCATCCGGTGGATGCAAGGGTAATCATATTGATAACCACTGCAAGGACAGCGGCTTTTGTACCAAAAAAAATAGCCACGAGGATGGCAAATGTATACAGCCAGGCAGGACCTCCGCTCAACGGCCCGACGGAAATGATAACCATCAACCCGACTCCGTAAATCAGCAGCAGGACAATTCCCGCCCGGATAAAATACCCGAGGCGACGGGAAAACAGAAGCCCTATCCCGGACATCCAGACAAGGAAGTCGAAGGTCAGCAATCCCCACATCTGTTTTTTTATTGTCATTACACATACAGGAATAAAAACAAAAAGACCGATCAGCATTCCGGTAAACACAATCAGAAACAGAATACGGGCACGCCAGTAAGTTATGTCTGCATTCCGGATTGCAGCAGAAGGAACCATCCGGCTGATGGATTTTTCCTCGAACTGTTTAAAGATACGGGGTATTTCTTTTATATATTTCATTCTTGTATCGGCATCGAAATGCTGTAACAGGTTCCATTGACGCTGAATGGTAAATAGTTGTGATATAATACCATATATCCTGTTGAATTAAAATGGCTTTTATTTTCTTGACAAAAAGGGTTTGCTTGCTTCATTATAAAAGTTCTATCATGAAAAGCAATCCAAATAAAGAGATCATCCGCGAAGCCATTGTTCTCGCGACAAAATGGCAGGAAAGAGCCAACGAGCTTCTCACCTCAGAGGAAAGAGGAATTCAGGAGCAGATGGTCAGACTTTTGACCAATCCCCAGGACAAGGTGATTCTGACCAAGATGATTGACCAGAGTTTCCGTTCGGAAAATACCCATCGTGTTGCAGACCAGATCAATTATCTTCTTCGAAACAGTGGTGTTCCGGAATTTTTTTCATCTGTGGAAAAGCTTCTGGTACAGATGTTTCTCAGCATAGGACGGCACATTCCAAACCTTGCGGTTCCCAAGATGATCGACAAGATGCGGCATGACAGCAGCCGCGCCATCATTCCGGGAGAAGCGGATCTTCTGCATGAGCATCTCCGGAAGCGCAAACAGCAGGGCGTAAGGATGAATATCAATCATCTCGTGGAAGCGGTTCTGGGAGAGGCAGAGGCAACGTATCGGCTGGAAACCTATATTCAGGATTTGCAGAATCCGGAGATCGAATATATCTCCGTTAAAATTTCTACGATCTATTCACAGATTCATGCTCTGGCATTTGAGCACACCATCTCCATACTGAA
>CAMBQS010000245.1 GCA_945870015.1 Desulfocicer vacuolatum DSM 3385 | reverse complement strand
TCCGCCTTCCGCAAAACGGATGTTCATGATCCTGAGCTGTTCAGAAACAGTCTCAATGGACTCATTGACAATTTTAATATAGTCTTCCGCGGCAAGACAGTTGTAATAGCTCCGGATCACCGAAGCAACCAGCGCGTTTTCAACCCCCTGCCGGTCCAGATGCTGAATTTCAACACCCCGTTTAGCAATTCCCTGCTGAAGGATGTCCCTGCCTCCGTTGAACAGATTCAGACGTCCCTGGACTCCGGTCTCATAATTCCCGTACACACCCGGATCGTTAAAATCGGTATTGGGTGCCAGTTTTCTCTGATCAATGGTTTTAAACAGAGAGGATGAGGGAGAATCGCCTCGGGAGTATTCGGTATAAAAGCCAAAATAAGGATAAAAACCGGCTTCGGACTGTTGCAGCATGGCTTCTGCTTTTTTGATCCTCGCTGCTGCGATATTGCTGTCCGGATTATTGACAAGGCTGATCCGGATTGCTTCTTTCAGGGAAACCGGCTTGTCTGTCCGGCATATGGACTTTTCCACCTTGTC
The DNA here is from genome assembly GCA_945870015.1 of Desulfocicer vacuolatum DSM 3385. GTDB lineage: Bacteria > Desulfobacterota > Desulfobacteria > Desulfobacterales > SURF-7 > QZKS01. The sequence continues at coordinate 5,116 of CAMBQS010000245.1, read as the reverse complement.
CTGCTTCAGGCCGTCCAGCACGCAGGCCCCGGTAGAATACTCTTCATGAATGCCCTTGTAGGAATATTTATGGGAAGAAGAACATCCAAAGACCAACACAAGAAACAGTACCAGAATAAATACCCGTAACCGGAAGAATCGAATCAACGTTTTCATGACAACTCCAAACAGGTAATTTTCTTTTTTCAATCACGATTAAACGAGTTTTTGATTATAATTCGGATAACGGCATTCCATTCCCCTCACTTTTCACTGGTAAATCGATTTTCAAGAAAGCAGGGGATAAACAAGACCGTCCGGAAATGAAACCAGATTTCACTTCCGGACGGTCCAATTCAGGAAACCGCTATGCTTTCCATTGCCCATGAAGGTTACAATATTCACGCGCTATGACACTTTTTGCATCAATACTGAAAACCGCTTCGGGTTTGTCCCCGGGTTTCAGGAACTGACGGTATGCTTTCCCGTCTGCAATTATTTCAATCCATTCAATATAGTGTTTCTCTTCCATGGGATGAGCCACACTGCCGACCTTTACCTTAAATCCGCCATCCACTTTTTCAATAACCGGAACATGTTTTTCCTTGGCAGCGTCAACCGTGTTTTCCGCCATCAGCTTCATCGGCTGCCCGCAGCATACCAGTTCTCCACCACCGGCATGAAGCACCTCAACGATATTGCCACATACTTCACACTTGTACACTTCTAATTTCTGAGCCATTTTTCTCTCCTTTTTTCCATATAGTTTGGGGTTACGATTTCACAATCTGAGCAATCATCTGTTGCTATTTCTTTTCATCCCACCAGCCCTTGTCTTTGTGAGAATTTTTTTCTTTTTCCGCCAGCTTACGAATTTTATATGCAGCATCGAGCATTACACCATATAACACACCGCAACCGACATCCTCCCGCTCTGCATCGCCTCTGCCGGCTAGCCTGATCATAAATTCGGTCAGTTTAATCGTTGATTTGATATTCCGGTTACAGGGTTTCACAAGATATGATTCCTCAGGCCTTCTGGTTGTTTGAAACAGCGGGTTCTTAACAATCAACCCATTCGCTGTTCAGGGTTTGTTGACTCAAAACTGAAAATAACGAACCTGGTCTTTCACCTGACTAATCAAGATATGTGCCAAAACATGAAAAAGAACAAATTCCAATGAAATCTTTATATTTTTTAAATAGATATAATTTAGCAGCGGTAACAACGTGCCGGGACTGTTCATGCGATCAATAATTCTCGATACACATGATTTTTATATTTTATACCGATATCAAACTATTGAAACCCTTACAAGGTGTAATTTATAAAATCATAAAAACCGTTTCAGGGCAGTTCATTCCGCTTAAAATTGAGGGCAGCCGGAATCATGACTGTTTCTGTCTCAGTCCTGCCACTGATACATTATTGTATCACTGAACAAAATCCCCTTCGAGAGCCAACTCATAATTCCCCCCTCGAGGGGGGCAGGGGGGTGTCAATACAATTTTCATCTTCAACAAAACTCCTGATATAAAAAAAATCCCCCTGACCCCCAAAGGGGGAATAATAGACAACCCCACCTGTTATCAAAAACCAATCAAAAGTAGAAAACAACAAAAATTAATGATAAGGATGTTCCATCAGAGGATTGACCGTAATAATGGCTGAAAATTTTACACCATTGCATAAAACCCATGACCGGTGGTTCCTGTTCATTACAAGAGCGCCTGCAAAGGAGAGTCAAACATGAAGGGATGGACCGAAGAAGAAATTCAGAACAAAGAATTAATGGCACCCTGCGGACTGTATTGCGGAACCTGCGGTATTTACATCGCCAACAGGGACAACAATGAAAAATTCAAGACCATCATGGGTGGCCTTTACGGGCTTAAAGCAGACCAGATGGAGTGTTATGGATGTATGCAATCTGATCCGCCCCGAAAAATCCATGACTTCTGTAAAGTCTGTGCAATCCGGGATTGCGTGAAATCAAAAAATTTCACCTCCTGTCAGCAGTGCGATGAATGGCCCTGTCATCTGATTGAAGAATTCCCCATCTCAACCGGTCGGCGTGTCATGAAACGAACCATCCCCATCTGGCGGGAAAAAGCCGCGGAATTCGGCAATGAAAAAGGCAGCGTTGAATGGGCGCGGTCGGAATGCGAACGGTATCACTGCTCCTCATGCGGAGAACCTCTGTTCAGAGGAGTACAGAAATGCCGGGTCTGCAAAAAACAGGTTGCCGATGAACTGGACGGAACCTTTGAGCTTTCAACGGATAAACTGAAGCTGTAACCTTACAAAACATCCAGATCATCAAGAGGGCTGAACACACCATGCCCGCCCTGGTTCAGGATATGGGTATAGATCATGGTTGTGGAAACATCATTGTGACCCAGCAGGGCCTGTATGGTGCGAATGTCCGTTCCGCGCTGCAACAGATGGGTTGCAAAGGAATGGCGAAATGTATGCGCGCTGATCTTTTTATGCAGTCCGGCGGCCTGGACAGCCATCTTGATGGCCTTGTTGAGTACGCTTGGATCAACATGATGACGGCGGATAACACCGGATCGTGGGTCTTTAGAAAGAGTGCGTGCTGGAAACACATACTGCCATTGCCACTTTTTATCTGCATTCGGGTACTTGCGGGCCAGGGCATGAGGCAGGTATACCGCGCCATGACCTTTGGCAAGATCCTCTGTATGGATCACTTTCACTTTTTCCAGATGGGCCTGCAAAAAAGGGATGATGGATGCCGGAAAGGTTGTCACCCGGTCCTTATCGCCTTTTCCGGAGCGAACGATCAAAGTTTTCATTTGATAATCAATGTCCTGCACGCGTAACCGGATGGCTTCCGAAATCCGAAGGCCGCTGCCGTACATCAGTTTTGCTGCAAGCTGAGGAGTTCCGTTAATGAGAGACAGCACCCTTGCGGTTTCTTCCCGGGTCATCACAACCGGTACATTGGTTTTTCTGGATGCACGCACGGCATTGATCTCTTTATCCAACTGTGTTTTCAAAACTTTTTTATATAAAAAGACCAGCGCGTTCATCGCCTGGTTCTGTGTCGCGGGCGCGATGTCTTTATTAACCGCAAGATGGGTTAAGAAAGCCTCAATTTTCGCTTCACCATCCTGCAAATCATCACGGGAACGCATCTTGTGAAATTGAATGTATTTTTTTATCCAGTCGCAATAGGTTCGTTCCGTATGGATGGAATAATGATGAAGCCGCATGATTTCGCGGACTTCATCCAGCAGTTTCCGGTCATTTTGTGTTGACATAAGATCAATAAAATGATTCTGTTTATAAAATTTTATCGTTGACAAGGATTGGGTTTTGGTAATCGGATTCTGTTATATACGAAATATTTCACTTTTTTCAAGCGATTTGTTGCGAATAAATGAAATCTTATTATCAGGGCAAAAGTGCCCGAAAACCCCGTTAATATCAACTTATCAGGGCAAAAGTGCCCGAAAAGCAGTCAATATCAGGTCAAATTTGACTTGATAATCAATGGTTGAACTGAACCGCTCCGCGGTAGCTTTATCTTTACATTTCAATAAGTTGTCTTATAAATACCCCAAGACATATTTTTCACTTTCCCAGCATTGATCCAATCGATTATGTTTCCTCCCAAGGTGTTTTATTTTTTATTTACTTCAAACCAAGGAGGTTACACATGACCGAGCTCAGACAGAAGTTAATCAAAGAGATCCGTTTACGCGGGTATACCGCAAGCACAGAAAGAGCCTATCTGGCTGCCGTGAAAGGCCTTGTCCGGCACTACGGCAAATCCCCGGAACAGATCACCAGGGATGAAATCGAACGCTACCTTTTGCACATCCGGGACGAACGCGGTTTTGCTTTCGGCACCTGCAACCAGATCGTCAATGCATTGTTGTTTTTTTATAAGCATACCCTGCAAGACCCGGAGCGTATGGCGGCAATCCCCTTGCGGAAGTCCCGGAAGCATCTTCCGGAAGTACTCAGCCGGGAGGAGGTTATCCAGTTGATCAATGCACCGGACAATCTCAAGCACCGGGTTTTACTGCTGACGACATATTCCGCCGGGCTGCGGGTCAGCGAGGTCGTGACCCTGAAGGTCAGTAACATCGACAGCAAACGCGGACTGATTCGTGTTGAACAGGGAAAAGGATACAAGGATCGTTATACCGTCCTTTCGGAAAAACTTCTGGAAGAACTGCGGACGTACTACAAGGCCTACCGGCCCAAAACTTACCTTTTCCCCCGCAGGCAGTCCGATAAGCCGCTCGACATATCGACAGCTTCCAGAATATACAGAGCCGCCAAAAAAAAGGCCGGCATCACGCGCGGCAAGGGGATCCATACACTGCGGCACTGCTTTGCCAGTCATCTGCTGGAGAGCGGGTCCGACATCCATATTATCCAGCGGCTTCTGGGTCACCGCCAGTTGGCTACGACTCTGGTTTATCTGCATGTTTCCAAAAAGAACCTCATGCAGGTCAAAAGCCCTCTTGATTTTGCCGTAACGGAACCCGGCGGACGTCCGCAATGAAACCGGCTGTCGAGGTGGCCGACATACTCCGGCTGCATCTTAAGGATTACCAGAAAAAATACAGACTGCATCCGGATCATTACAAAGTGGTGTATGACATCATGAACTGCCGCACCGAGTACCTGGGCGGACATATCGAGCGCTGCGATGGCTGCGGCATCGAACGGACAGCCTATAACTCCTGCCGGAACCGGCATTGCCCCAAGTGTCAGGCCATGACCCGGGAGAAATGGCTGGAAGCCCGCAAGGCGGAACTGCTGCCGATATCATACTTTCATGCGGTCTTCACCCTGCCGCATGAGCTCAATCCATTGATTCTGTGCAACAAACGGGCGCTTCTGACGATTCTGTTCCAGGCCGCATCCGGAACGCTGATTTCTTTCGGCAGAAACAACCTGGGCGGAACGATCGGATTTATCGCTGTTCTGCATACCTGGGATCAGCAGTTGAACGATCATTTCCATCTTCACTGCCTGGTTCCGGCCGGTGCTTTGTCCGCAGACAACAAGTGGATGGCCTGCCCCCATGATTACCTGTTCCCGGAAAAGGCACTTTCGATCGTGTTCCGGGCCAAATTCATGGAGTATCTTCAG
>CAMBQS010000244.1 GCA_945870015.1 Desulfocicer vacuolatum DSM 3385 | reverse complement strand
TATATGGGTCCGCCGTTTCCCTTACAGGCATGGTGATGATAAGGTCAAATTTACTTTTTGATAATATCGTCAGCGCTTCATCAATGGAAGAAACCCAGGTGATTCTCGGCGGGCGTGATAAATTCAGCCCTCGATATTCATGGATGATTCTTTCTGCAAGCCGGCCTTCTTCTTCCATAATAAATGCATCATAGGGGCTGGAAACCAGGAGGATTTTCCCCACACGCTTGGGCATTAAATCATGGAACACCTTGAAGGACAAATCCGTATCATCTGGTGATTCATCCGGTTTTATATTTTTCATATGGAACCTGGGTTTATTTTTCAGGTTTGTATGATTTGGTTGTTCAACATGGGAAAAAAGCTTGATCGTTTTTTTCTAACTATCAAAGATAAAAACAATATATACGAAACCACCGGTTTTGTCACGAACACAATTATTTTGGTGCAAAACCATTTAATTTGATATAAAGTTTTTCCGTATGCAGAATGTGAAATCCCTGTGAAACAGGGGGGCTGCTTTTGATAAAAAACAAACTCCTCAGGTGAACAAGACATGCCTCAATCAACGGAATATTCGGATCGAATGAATCCTCCTAATGATCCATTTTCAGATGAAAGGGTAATCCGGACGCTTTTAAGCGCAGGGTTGCTTTCTCAGAATCAGATCAACGAGGTTTTGAAAAAAAAGAGCAGTGTGATCAATCGTCTGACAGCAGCTCGCACCAAGAGTCATTCCAGTGCGATTGGACTCAAGATTATCAGACCGTTCACAATTATAGACGTGGTTGTTTCCTTAAAACTGCATCGGGCAGATAAAATTAATGAAAAATTGGACGAAGAAGCGATTTTTCAGGCCCTAGCCAATGACTGGGGGATTCCATTTAAGAAAATAGACCCTTTGAAACTGGATCTGAATGTGGTTACAACAACCATTCCACGGAATTTTGCCTTGAAGCATCAGGTGCTTCCCATCGAAATCCAGGACGGATGCCTGACGGTGGCCACACCGGACCCCTTTAATACAGAGACCCTGGAGGATCTGTCCCGTGCAAGTCAAATGAAGGTCAAGGTAGTGGTAAGTTCGCGGGCGGATATTATTAAATGTATTGATGAGTTTTTTGGCTTTAAGCGATCCATAAGCAAAGCAGAAGGTCTGTTTGATACTACAGCCATTGATCTTGGAAACCTGGAACAATATGTCCGGCTGAAATCAGCGGATGAAGTACAGTTAGACGATCAGCATATTGTGAATGCGGTAAATCATCTTTTTGTTTATGCGTTTGATCAGAGAGCCAGCGATATCCATATTGAACCCAAAAGGGAGATTACGGTTGTACGAATGCGGATTGATGGTGTTCTTCATACAGTTTATAAAATAACAAAAAAGGTTCATGTTGCGATTGTCAGCCGGATCAAAACGCTGTCCAGGTTGGATATTGCGGAAAAGAGACGCCCCCAGGATGGCAGGATCAAAATGGATAAAGAGGGAACAGAGGTTGAGATCCGTGTTTCAACACTGCCGGTTGCGTTTGGTGAAAAAGTGGTGATGAGGGTTATGGATCCGGATATTCTGTTTCAGGGGCTGGATGAGCTTGGTTTTACAAAATCGGACCTGGATCACTATAATCAGTTTATCAAAAGACCGCACGGAATCATACTAATATGCGGTCCTACCGGCAGCGGCAAATCCACAACACTGTATTCCACCCTGAGACAGATTTCGACTCCGGAAGTGAACATTACGACCATCGAAGACCCTATTGAGATGATCCATGAAGATTTTAATCAAATTGCGGTTCAACCGGCTGTTGGTGTTACATTTGCGACAATTCTTCGAACGATTTTGAGACAGGATCCGGATATCATCATGATTGGTGAAATGAGGGATCTTGATACAGCCAGTAATGCAATACAAGCAGCCATGACCGGGCATCTGGTTTTTTCCACCATTCACACCAACGATGCACCATCGACCATAACGCGACTGCTGGATCTTGGGGTACCGCCTTTTCTGATCCAGACAACCATCGTCGGGATATTGGCCCAACGCCTGATGCGAAAAATTTGCAGTACTTGCAAGGAATCGTTTGAGATGGATAGTGATGAGTTGAAAACCATCATGAACATCTCTTTAAAAAAGGAAGGGAAAATTACACTGTTTCGGGGGAAAGGATGCACCAAGTGCCGTGGAACAGGGTATCGAGGACGAGCTGCGATTTTTGAAGTACTTCCCTATACGGATTCATTGAAGAAATTGACGATTGCAGAAACAGATCTGGTAGCATTTGGTATGCAGGCCCGAAAAGAGGGGATGGTGACCCTGCGTGAAAACGCCGTCAGGAAATTGTTTTCCGGAGTTACTACGTACCAGGAAGTTCTTCGGGTTACCATGGAAAATGCCTGATTGTCTATATTCAAAGGCGTATCATTTTTCATTTTATCCAATTCAAATTCAATAACCAAAAAACATGCCTTTTATTAGGGATGTAATTATGGTATTCGAAAAATTTTCCTTTTTTGGCAAGCAAGAAAAAGATGTAGGGGGAAGTTTTTTTACATTTCTGTAAATTCAACAGGGAAGTTTTTTACAAAATAGTATTTTATTGTTCATCAAAGAAGGATTTAAAGAGTAAAGCTCGAAGTTTGTATCATTTAAAAAAACATTAATATCAGACAGTTAGAGGCAATGCCATGTGCGCTTGGCATATTCATTGCTATAATAGCTCACGCTCACGGGTTTTGGCATTGCCCGTAAATTTTTTGAGACGGTAATTGAAGTCTTATTGTTTATATAAGGAGAATAATATGTGTCGTTTATTTGCGTTAACCAGCGAAACGCCACAATCGCCGATGGTTGCACTGGAAGCACTGGATGTCATGCGAGAGGGGCATGATGGTTCCGGGGTTGGTCTTTTTCTGCGTGACCTTGCCGGCCCGTTTGAGGATATCAAGGAGTCACCGATCCTGTCCGGTATTTTCACCAAAGAGGGTTTGAAACGTCTTGATTCATTCATGATGAACCTCGGTTTCATGACAAAATATAAATTATCCATCAAGGTGCCAAATGAGCAGAGTAAAGGTGTGCCGGTAAGGGATTTTTATTTGGTCAGAGCATATGAGTATCCATCAGAATGGGAAGGGTTAAGCTTTGAGGAGCTTGGAGAACAGTTGATGCTGATCCGTCTTCAGTTGCGTGAAATGGGTCAGGAAAAAGAGGATATGATTGTCTTTTCATTCTGGCCGGATGTAATCATGCTGAAAGAGATCGGAGATCCCCTTACGGTTGGACATTATCTTCGGCTTGATCGTAATGAATTAAAAGCAAGGGTAATAATGGCTCAGGGAAGGCAGAACACAAACTATGCAATTAACCTGTATGCCTGTCATCCATTTTTTGTGGAAGGATTTTCAACCATGACAAATGGCGAGAACACTGCTTTTGTGCCCATCAAAGAATATTTGAAGTCACGGGGTTTTCCGGGATATACCGGATTTCAATCCGATTCAGAGGTGTTTACCCACATCCTTCATTATACAATCAAAAAACTTGGATTAGGAGTAGATGCATATAAGCATATTATCACGCCTCTTCAGGGGGAAGATCTTGAAAATCATCCAAGTGCCGAGTTTTTAAAACAGTTGAAGCAAACATGCCGGAGAATGATTATTGACGGCCCAAACTGTGTTATCGGGTGTTTACCGGATCATTCTGTTTTTATGGCCCAGGACCGGAAAAAATTGAGGCCGGGAGTGGTCGGAGGGCATTCCGGCCATTATGCCTTTTCATCGGAAATTTGTGGCTTGGATGCTGTGCTTCCGGACCGTGATAAAAGCAAGGATTTTCAACCCATGTATCTGGATACCGTGATTGTCGGACCGGATCGCCAGGAGATTACGATATGTCAGCAAACAGACCCGTTACACCATCAACACTAAGTATAAAAGACTTACCGTGGCAAATCCGGTGGAGCAAGGAGAAATGTACGCTCTGTGGCAGTTGCACGGCAGTGTGCCCTGTCCATGCCCTGGAACTTGGCGTCTTTCGGAAAAGAGTTGTTGAGACCGGCATGGATATCAATCATGCATCCTCAAGTGTATTTAAGATATATCACGGCATTCGACAGAAAACAGATCCCCAGCATGCCTGTGTGGGTTGTGGCATGTGTACCCTGGTGTGCCCAAATGATGCCATTATTCCGGTCAGGTGCGATGAGGCGGACAAGTTGATATATCATCAGAATCAGGGGGGGCAGCCAAGACGCCGGGGTGGACGACGGAATGTTGTCGGCGGTATTCTGGACCAGATAAAATTTATTCGAATATCCATGCTTACAGACCCTGCTCTGGATGCCGGGCGGCATGAATTTGAATTGCGAACGCTTTTGGGAAGGATTCTATCTCCGGAAGACAATCTCAAACACCTTAAGGCAAAAGGTTGGATTCCGCCGGTTCGGGAAATATATCCCCTTGTGATCGGGGGAATGTCTTTTGGTGCGCTTTCTCCTACCATGTGGGAAGGGCTTCAGATGGGAGTCGCATACCTGAATGAAGAGATGAATATGCCGGTAAGAATGTGTACCGGAGAGGGGGGCTGTCCACCCAGGCTTCTTCGAAGCAGATTTTTACAATATGTTATTTTGCAGATCGCTTCCGGGTATTTTGGCTGGGATGAAATTATCCATGCCATTCCGGATATGAAAGTGGATCCATGCGCCGTAGAAATCAAGTACGGTCAGGGAGCGAAGCCGGGAGATGGCGGATTGTTAATGTGGTATAAGGTTAACAAACTGATCGCAGCCATCCGGGGCGTGCCGCAAGGAGTCAGTTTGCCCAGCCCACCGACGCATCAGACTCAATATTCCATTGAGGAGGCGGTGGCGAAAATGACCCAGTCAATGTATATGGCATGGGGGTTTCGAGTGCCGGTTTATCCTAAAATTTCAGCATCATCCACAGCTCTGGCTGTTCTGAACAATCTAACGCGAAACGATTATGCCGCCGGCCTTGCCATTGATGGTGAAGATGGTGGAACCGGCGCAGCATACAATGTCTCCATGAATACGATGGGACATCCGATCGCCAGTAATCTGAGGGACTGCTATCTGAATCTGGTGAAACTGGGCAAGCAAAATGAGATTCCTCTGTTTGCCGGAGGGGGTGTGGGGAAAACCGGTAATCTGGCAGCCAATGCAGCCGCTCTTATTATGCTGGGCGCCAGCGGAGTCCAGACCGGTAAATATATCATGCAGGCTGCAGCAGGATGTCTTGGATCTGAATCAGATAGATGCAACATCTGTAATGTGGGCCTGTGTCCCAAAGGAATCACTTCCCAGGATCCAAGACTTTACAGGCGACTCAATGCCGAGGATGTTGCTCAGCGTGTTGTGGACGTTTTCCTTAGTTTTGATACGGAATTGAAAAAAATAGTTGCTCCGCTAGGCCGGTCGACCTCTCTGCCCATTGGAATGTCAGATGCACTTGGAATCAGTGATTATCATGCTTCGGAGAGGTTGAGTATTCAATATGTAGTTTAGGAGTTGAAGATGAAATCAAAAGGAACTGTATCGTTCAGCGGTTTGTTTTCCGGAGAATACCATGAGCAGTAAGACATATTATAAGATAAACGGAAAAGAAGAGGGTATTCGAATTGAATCCCGTATTC
>CAMBQS010000243.1 GCA_945870015.1 Desulfocicer vacuolatum DSM 3385 | reverse complement strand
AAGAAACGCTATAGCCACACTGGAAAACATGAGCCGGTCCATGGATGAGACCGGGGTTGCAATGAGCGTATGCATGCCCATTCCGCCCTACCTGACGTTTGCTGATTTAAAAAAAGCCCATGAACAGGAACCCCGGGTGATCCCGTTTACCGGCGTTGATTATACCAAAGATGACGACACGATCGCATCCGACTTGAACAGCGATGTGAAACAGGGCGCAAAAGGCCTGAAACTGCATCCCATTATTCAGCAGGTTCCATTAAACGACAGACGGACATTTTCCGCAATCGAGGCGTTTTCAGCACATCGCCTTCCGGTTCTTTTTCATTGCGGCGTTTCGTCCTATTATCTGGAACCGGACAAACAACACCGGGAAAATGCAGCACTGGGAGAAATTTTTTACGCAAAAGATCTGGTCGCGGCGTTTCCGGATGTCACCTTTATTGCAGGCCATGCCGGATTGTTCAAATACCGAGATGTTATTGAATTGCTAAGCCAGTTTAAAAATGTCATGGTGGATACCTCTGTGCAGTCTCCCGGCCATGTCCGGGAACTGATAGCGGCTTTCGGCCCGGAAAGGGTGATGTATGCCTCGGACTGGCCTTACGGCAGCAGAGTCCCGGCCATCAAAATTGTGAAAAAAGCCTGCAAGGGTGATAAGGGGCTTGAAAAGCGGATTTTGTTTGAAAATGCAGCGGCGCTGTTAAACCTTTAGAAGATACGGATGGCCACAAGGGCCACCCGTATGCGATTTAATTTATACCCGATTTTTATTAGAAGGCGCCCATCTATTACTCCACAGTCTGGTTTGGCATGATGGTCAGCGGCTTGGCATGCCAGATATCCCGATTGTATTCGCCAATGGTTCGATCCGAGCAGAACTTGCCCATCCGAATTATGTTCCGAATCGCTTTCAGTGTCCATTCAGATGGGTTCCTATAAAGATGGCTGATCTTCATCTGGCTCTGATGATAGGATTCAAAATCAGCCAGGATCAGATAATGATCCTGATGGATCAACTGTTCCACCAGTGGATGGAAAAGTTCCCGCTCCTCAGGATTAAAAAATCCGCTCTGGATCAGATCCACAGTCTCTTTGAGAACCGGATCACGCTGATAATAGGAATATGGATCATACTGGCCGCGGATGGCATTGACCTCCTCTGTATTCAATCCAAAAATAAAAATGTTTTCAGGTCCAACCTCCTCCATGATCTCGATGTTCGCTCCATCCAGTGTCCCGACTGTAAGGGCTCCGTTCAGGGCAAACTTCATGTTTGAGGTTCCGGAAGCCTCGAAACCAGCAGTTGAAATCTGCTCTGAAACATCGGCTGCAGGAAAAATCTTTTCCGCCAGGGAGACCCGGTAGTTGGGCAGGAATACAACCTTGAGCTTCTGGCTGGTAAAGGGATCGCGATTGACCATTTCAGCGACATGGCAGATGAGTTTGATGATCCTCTTAGCTACCAGATATCCCGGAGCCGCCTTTCCTCCGAAGAAAAAAGTCCGGGGAGCTGGATCAAAATCAGGTACGGTCTTGAGTTTCAGCCAGCAATAAATCACATGGAGAATGTTCAGCAACTGCCGTTTATACTCATGAATCCGTTTGACCTGAAAATCAAATATCGATAAGGGATCCACCCGGATACCGGTTAGATCCAGGGTCAGTTCAGCAAGCTTTACTTTGTTGTTACGCTTCACCCCCTGAATAACCTTCTGAAAAGACTCATCCGTAGCCAATGGTTCCAACTGCCGCAGCATGTCCAGATTCTTCACCCACTCCTTTCCGATATGCTTGCTGATCAGTTCAGACAAGCCCGGGTTAATGGACAGAAGCCAGCGCCTTGGCGTGACACCGTTTGTTTTATTTGTAATTTTACCAGGATACATCTGATCAAAATCATAAAGCTCCCGTTCCTTCAAAAGCCGGGTATGCAATGCAGCCACTCCATTGACGGAATGGGAACCCACAATTGCCAGATGGGCCATACGGATCTTTTTTTCACCTTCCTCTTCGATGATCGACATTCGGCGGATACGCTCCTTGTCACCAATATAAATCGTGGCGACATCCCGAAGAAAACGCCGGTTGATTTCAAAAATGATCTGCAGATGCCGGGGGAGCAGTTTACCAAATAATGAAATCGGCCATTTCTCCAACGCCTCGGAAAGAAGGGTATGATTGGTATAGGCACAGCTTTTTGTGGTGATCTCCCATGCGGTATCCCAGTTCAGGTTATACACATCCAGAAGAAGCCGCATCAGCTCAGCCACGGCCAGGGATGGGTGGGTATCATTCATCTGGATGGCGACCTTGCTGGAAAATGCATCAAAGGTGTCATGCTCTGCAAAATACCGGCGGATGATATCCTGAATGGAGCAGGACACAAAAAAGTACTGCTGCTTGAGCCGGAGTTCCCGTCCTTCATAAATCTCGTCATTGGGATACAAAACCTTTGAAATGTTTTCGGAAATATTTTTTTCCTCCACAGCCCGCAGATAGTCGCCATGCTGGAAATATTTTAATTCGAACTCGTTTGAAGCCCGTGCAGACCAGAGCCTGAGTGTATTGATGGTCTGATTATCGTAACCGGCAATCGGAATATCATAGGCAACGCCGATGACGTTGCTGGTGTCTGTCCATTCGGACTTAAGTTTTCCGTCCTGCATGTGCGTCTGCTCCACCCAGCCATAGAAATGGACGGTAAAACTGTATTCCGGCCGGGGAATTTCCCATGGATTGTTGTACTTGAGCCAGTTTTCCGGAAGCTCTGTCTGGCCTAGATCCCGGATAATCTGATCAAAAATTCCAAACTCGTAGCGGATGCCGTATCCGTGACTGGGCAGTTCCATTGTGGCTAAAGAATCCAGGAAACAGGCGGCAAGCCTTCCCAGACCTCCATTTCCCAGCCCCATGTCCGGCTCCATTTCCGCAAGCTGATTCAGATCAATCCCAAGCTCAGCCATCGACTTCCGGGTTTCATGATACATATCCAGATTGATCAGGTTATTGATCAATACCCGTCCCATCAGATATTCGGCAGAAAGATAATAGATCCGTTTCACATCATGATCATGGTACATCTGCTGGGTCTTGATCCAGCGTTCAATCATCCGGTCCCGGGCGGTCAGTGCAATGGCCTGATACAGATCCCGTAATGTGGCGGTATACTGATCCTTGGACAGCGAATACTCAAGATGGTTGGCAAAAGAAAGCTGGATACTTTTGGAATCTATTCCTTTTTTGAATGTCCCCCAATTCTTAAAAAGTGAACTGTTCTTCATATAATGCCCTCCGGATGAAAATTTGGAATGAAAACAAATTTTCTCTGTTTTTTGTTTTCAGCCCAGCTTATTTTTAGATATTAAAAAAGGTGTGTTCAGGGAATGATGAATAATTTTTATCAAGATACACCAGTTCAATGGCATTTTACAACAACTAAATGATCATCTCTGTTTTTTCAGGATAAATCGCTCATGAAGGCTAAAACCGATTGACAGGACAAACCATATCATTTAATTTTAATTATTCTCATCTTACTGCAATCAGCTCTGGATGAAACAGGTCAGACAGAAAGATATAAAATGCCTCTTTACGAAATCAACAACAGACACCCGCGTATCGGGAAAGGAACCTGGATCGCACCTTCCGCTGAAATCATCGGAGATGTAGAGATCGGTGAGCAGTGTTATATTGGATTCGGAGCTGTGATCCGGGGAGATTTCGGCTCCATCCGAATCGGAAATCAATCCCTGGTAGAAGAGAATGTGGTGATCCACACAGCAGTCAGCACCGTCATTGGAAACCGAGTGATCATCGGACACATGGCCATGATTCACGATGCTGTAATTCATGACCGGGTGCTGATCGGAATGAAATCGATGATCTGTGAAGGGACGGTGATTGAAAAGGACGCAATGCTTGCCGAACAGTCTTTGGTTCGAAAAAATCAGACGATCCCGTCCGGAAAAATCTTTGCCGGGTCCCCGGCTTTTTTCATCAAAGAGGTCACAGACCGCCATCGGGAAATGATGGCCTTTGGAATACAGGCTTATCTTGACCTGATCGAACAATATCATCGATCTTTCCGGAGTTGTTGACTGAGAATAGTTGGAAAAAGTCTTTGGTTCAACGTATTGTCCAATAAATAATATGGAGAGACTATGGTTTTACAGGGAAAACCAGGGAACGGATTCCTGCTTCTTGTCATCATGGCTCTGATTACCGGTGTAGGAATCACCATCGGGTCATCTCTTGCCATGACCGCAACGGATCAGGCCGGGTTCTGCGGCGGATGCCATTCCATGTCCGAGGCGGCCCTGACCCACGCAAGATCGCTTCATTCCAAGCTGGCCTGCAATGAATGCCACGCACCCCACGCACTGCCGGCCAAGATACCGTTTAAAACCAAGGAAGGTATTCGTGATGTTTTTGCAACGGTATCCGGAAGCATCCCGGATTTGATTCACGCCGGTGCCGAAACACGTAAGGTTGTCCAAACAAACTGCCTGCGATGCCATGGCGCCGTCATCGAGAGTGTGAACATGACCGCCAAGGCCCATTGCACGGACTGCCATCGCCATGTTCCCCATACTCCGAAAATATCCATAGCCAAAAGGAGCGCCGCCGATGCATAAACCAGCAATCCCCTTCGTCCTTGTACTGATCCTAATATGCATTCCGCTGTTTACCGGATGTACGGATGTTTCCGAACCGACACCGCCGATATATCAGACCGGTCTGTCCGAAGAAGAGATCCGTAATTCCGCCTTTCAATCGAAATTTCCTCTGCATTATGAGACCTATAAGCGGAACAATGAATCGGAGATCATGACCGAGTACGGCGGATCCGTGGCTTACAACAAGCATGACAATGTCAATCCCCTTCCGGAAGGGTATAAGTATGCACAGCCTTATCTGAAAAATCTCTGGTTGGGGTATCCCTTCAGCTACGAATACCGGGCAGCGCGGGGGCATACGTATGCGATGAAGGATATCCTGCACATTGACCGTTTGAACCGATATGACGAGAAGGCAGGACTCCCCGCCACCTGCATGAACTGTAAAACCGCCAGAATGAACGTGTTCCTGAAAAAAGACGGGGATGATTTCTGGGCAAAGGATTTCAACCTGTTCCGGGAGAAAGTCGATCTGGATGAAGACACCATCGGGTGTGCCAATTGCCACGATCCCCGGAACATGGAGTTGCGACTCTACAGCGCACCATTGAAGGACTACCTGGCCGGACAGAGCAAGGATTTCAAGAACCTGCAACGCAATGAACAGCGTGCCCTGGTTTGCGGACAGTGCCATGTGGAATATTATTTCCAGGATAAGAGCTTCGGCCCGGCTAAAAAACCGGTCTTTCCCTGGGCCAAGGGGCTTGATCCGGAACAGATCTACACCTATTACAAAACCCACGGTGATTCAACCATTAAAGGTTTTGAAGGTAACTTCGTGGATTGGACCCATCCGGTGTCCAAAACCCCCATGCTCAAAGCGCAGCATCCGGAATATGAAATGTGGTCAAATGGTGTACATGGGGCGGCCGGTGTCACCTGCGCCGATTGTCACATGAATTACATCCGGCTGGATGGGAAGAAAAAAATATCCTCCCATCATTGGACCTCACCGCTCAAGGATCCGGATCTCAAGGCATGCCGTCAGTGTCATACGGATAAAACACCTGATTTTCTCCGGGAGCGGGTACTCTTCACCCAGCACAAGGTTTGG
>CAMBQS010000242.1 GCA_945870015.1 Desulfocicer vacuolatum DSM 3385 | reverse complement strand
CCGCTGCAGGATGCAGTGGGATTACCCAAAGGGCATGTCCATCAGTACGCCATGATGGTGGGATATGGAAAACCAAAATATTTTCGGCTGCCGGAGCGGAAAAAACCGAAAATTCAGTGGAAATAATTTTTTAAAAAGGAATTATCCAGATGAAACGACAACTGTGTATCATCACGAGGATTGTTTTCTGTCTATCCGCTATCATCATCCTAATTTCGCCTGCGGCGACAGCCGCTGACAAGTCAGCAGAGGCTCGTGTGCCGGAATATATTGTAAATGGTCTGCAGGCATATGCAAACGAGGGATATGAAGCAGCCGTAAGGAAGTGGTTTCAGGACAGTCCCTGGGTCAATGCGACCATACTGGTTGAGCGCATTGCATTTTTCAAAAATATCGAGATGCTGTACGGTAAGTATCAGGGCTACCAGGTTGTGACAACAAATGAAACAGCCACATCCCAAATGACCTATATCCGGTTTGTCTATTTGAAAATGGCAGGGTATGTCATGTTTTTATCCAAAAAGCAGAACAACCAGTGGGCGCTTGTCAAGCTGGATCTGCATAAAATGCAGAAGCTTGGGGATGCGGGTAGCCCATTGAACAAGAAGAGTTCCTTGATTCAATAAAGCCGATCTTCCCAGATCTGTTTCTGTCTCAGATGATCGGATCGGGCTGCCAGACATGCGGCGGCCATTAAAAGGGTTCCGATTGAACCACCTACAAAAATGCCAATGACAAACCATAATACTCCCATATCCTCCTCCTTTGCCAAAATAGATCTCACAATTGTTCATTGTCTCTGATAAGGTTATGAATCGGGGGAAACAAATTTTTACAGAATTCCAGGGAAAAACCGGAACCGTTGATCATTTTACTTTTTTTCAATCAGGTCGGCGATAAATAAAATTACCGGCCAACGGCATTTTCAGGATGTAAGGCCATTTTCTGATGCTCCATGACCGGGTGCTTGTGCGAGTATGGAGAATCATGGATAACCAACTGGACAGCTTCGCATTTTCGAGTATTGATGATAATCGGTCCAATCAGGTTGGCCGTAATCCTGTATGGCCCTTCATCATGAAAGGTTAAAACAACATAGACCGACATTTTATCAAGGGCGTCCCCTTTCCATTCCATCTCTTTGATTGCAGGCTCGATATCCACGGCATAATCTGCATGGAATAAAAAAGGATTCATAATTACTAGTGCCAGATTTGGATCATCCACACTCTGGTACCAGCAGAATGGCCTTGTTTCCTTTCTCTCCAGAAGAACAAATCGATTTCTTCCCTGAAATCCGGGAAGGCCCAGAGGCATTGCAATGATTTTATCATCCGGTATATCGATTTCGCCAAACTTTCTGGTATTGAATTTCAATGGTCTACTCCTTATCTTCTTTTTGACGCCACAGGCTTGCTGCCTCTTCGATATCGGAAAATGCTCCCTTGGAGGCTTTCAGGTTTTCCTCCAGGATTTTTTCATAAATTTCATAACGATAGATTTTTACATCCTGGGGAGCTTCGATTCCGATTCTGACGGTTCCTTTGCTGACTTCCAGTATGCGGACGGTAACCTCCTCACCGATTTTGATCCTCTCCCCGATCTTCCTTGTCAAAACAAGCATATGCTCTCCCTGGCATGGTTTTTTTGGGATTTTTTTTACAGGTAATCCATGAGGCTGAGCTGCAGTATCTGGGCAGTGGATTGAAGCGCTGCCTGATAAGCAAACTGTTGGGACTTCAGTTCCATTATGGCCTCAATAATATCGGCTTCTTCCAGGTTGGACCGTCTTTCCGTAAGACTGAGATCGATATCGCTCATGATGTTTTCTTTAATCGTAAGCCGGTTGTATTTGATTCCTGTGTCGGCAATGGTTGTTTTAATATATTCATAATCGGTATCCAGACGGGATATGGATCGTGAAATACCATCCACATCATCTGCAAGCAAATAGTTCTTCAGATCCATCAGGGTTTTAAAAATTCCCCATTCAACCTCCTGGGCGCTTTTGATGGGTCTGGCCGTATCATTATCAGATGTGAAGCCAAAGGTGTCTGCAGCGTTGGTAGCGGCATTGGTTCCGGTATCCCAGAGAATCTGAAGCTCATCCAGGGTAGCATTGCTTTCCTTGATTGTAAATCGTTTCGTTGCCGGATCATAGGTCACATCATAATCGATTCCGTGTCCGGAATCTGCGGATTCGTTTTCCATCGCAGTCTCAATAGCCGAAGCCAGGGCAGCAGTGCTTGTATAGTCGCCGCTTTCAATGATGGCGGTTAGCTCTTCAACCTCCTCTGCAGTCTGGCCGGCGGTCAGCTCCTTGAAATCGATAAGGCTGTTTGTTTCATCAATGGTGATCCGGATAACCTCGCTGTCGCTCCCGGGAAAAACGATCCGGTCATCCGTGGTTGTATCAAATCCCATAACCGTTGCTGCACTGGTTCGGGTATTGTCTCCGCTGTTCCACAGCAGGGATAGTTCATTCAGCTCGGTTCCGTTTTCCTGAATGATAAAGTGCCGGTTTGCGCTGTCATAACTCACACGGTAATCGATTCCATGACCGGATGATGTGGACTCGGTTTCCAGCGCGGTCTCCACTGCCGCAGCAAAGGCCGACATGCTGGTATAATTTCCGTTTGCAATGGTGGCATGAAGCTGACCCATGGAGATTCCGGATGAATTGAATTCTTCAAAATCAATGGTGTTGTTTGTATCATCCATGGTGAATAGAACCACATCATGATCACTGGAAAAGGAGGTTGTCAGCGGAGTCACATCATCGTCCTGTGCATAGAAAATAATGTCATCACCGACAGTTATGGTTGCACCGGACGTAGGCATGATCGTGCTTCCGCCGCTTCCGGAAACAGTCATCCGGGCATCGTTGCCGCTTCCGGAACCGTTGTCATCCGTCATCCCGCTTATTTGAAGGATTTCATTCCACATGGTAAATTCGATATTGCTTCCATTCAGGGTAAAGGTTCCTTCTGTGTCAAAGGCACCGGCAAGCTGATCCCGGAGATCGGTCAGAATGGATGTTGTCGTATCTCCTGCCGTAACCAGATGAGCGTAGTTTAAAGAATTGCCTGTGGTTGAGAATGTAATCCCGATCGTATCTCCAGTGTCCCAGTTCAGTGTCATCAGGTCTCCACCAAAACTGCCGGTTGTATTACCGGAATTGTCATATCCCAGGGTGCCGGCAGCACTTGTGGATGAATTCGGACCGGTATTCCAGAGAAGGTAAAGCTCATTCAATGCAGGCGCACCTGTGTCTTCCTGAATGGTATATCTTGATCCATTGTAGGACACGTCATAGTTGATGGTATTTCCCTGGGCTGCGGAAACGGTTTCCATGGCGGTTTCAACCGCTGCGGCAAGTTCATATTCCGTATAGCTTCCGGATGGAATAACCGCCTGAAGAGGGCCAACAGTTCCCACACCTGTGTCTTCCAGAAAATCGATTGAGTTGTTGGAATGGTCGATTGTGATGGGTCGCAGGTAAACATCACTGACTGGAAACGTGATAATATCATCATGGGGAGCAAAAAAACGAACCGTATCTCCAACCGTAAGAGAGGTTGTACCGGATGGCCGCAATGTGGTTCCGGTGTTTCCGGAAACAGATACGGTTGCGCTGTTCCCTAAGCCGGATCCATCAACCTCGGTTATGGTTGTTATGCTCAGTCCACTGTTGTTCATTGTAAAGTCGATATTGTTTCCATTTACAGCAAAGCTGCCGTTTGTACCGAGATCGGTTGTGAGTTGTGTTTCAATAAGGGCCAGCAGACTAGTGGTTGTATCCCCGGCCCCAACGGGCCAGGTAAAGGTCGATGTGTCTTCTCCGCTGGCAAAGGTGATGCTGATGGTATCACCCGTATCCCAGCCGTTTGCGATCAGGTCGCCGCCAAAGCTTCCGGAAATATCTTCCGTATG
Source organism: Desulfocicer vacuolatum DSM 3385 (assembly GCA_945870015.1). GTDB lineage: Bacteria > Desulfobacterota > Desulfobacteria > Desulfobacterales > SURF-7 > QZKS01. The sequence continues at coordinate 1,806 of CAMBQS010000242.1, read as the reverse complement.
GTCAAACCCAAGAATCGATGCAGCGCTGATGTCGGAGTTGATACCGCTGTTCCAGAGAATCCGGAGCTCTTCCAGACGGGATTCATCGGACTTGAAAATAAATCGGCTGTTTTCCGAATCATAGGAAACAGAATAGTCGAAATTGTATCCATAGCCGGCAGATTCGGTTTCCATAGCGGTTTCAATGGCAGCAGCAAGGGCGTCCGGATCCGTGTAATCACCGTCTGGAATGGTGGCTCTCAATTCGGAACCAGCACCCAGATAGATATCCACTTCCTGGAAATTAATACGGTTGTTGGTATGGTCAATCGTGATGTTGTTGATGGAATTGAAAGCCGTATCGCTGGTTATCGGCGAGTAGGTTTGAATGGAAGTAAACCCCATATCCGAACCGATACTGTATTTTCCGATATCTGCGATGATATCAAATTCAAGGTATGCCCCGGCAGCAGGCGCAGGGTTGGCCAGTTGGATGGAGATGTCCGGTTCGGCATCACCGGCCAGGTCAAATTCGATTCGGTCTGCTGTGCCGGATACGCTGGCCGGAAGTGAATAGCCAGGATCACCGGAAACCGACCAGGAATTTTTTCCATCCCAGGTCAGCCTTAAGGGATTGGTTCCGGGAGGATAGGGTGTTGAATGAACCAGGGCATCACTGTTTAATACAGAGATATTCACATCGCCGAGTGCGATCCCTTCACCACTGTTGATGCCCCGGACTTTGGGTATGCCCTGCCCATTTACAGGCTCCCATAGCAGTTCCAGCCCATAATATCCTGAAGTTGATCCATCTTCCTGAATAATGTATTGCCGGGTTGATGAATCATAGTCTATTCTGTAAGTGATCCCAAACCCGTTATCAGAAGAGGCCTGATTCATGGCGCTTTCGGCAATATCCGCAAGCCCCTCGGGAGTGTACTTCCCGTCCGGAATAATGGCGGTGAGGATTCTTTCATAATTGTTTTCGCCGTACCGATTTTTTTCAATAAAGTCGATCCGGTTGTTGGTTTCATTAACATTCAGATAGTCTTCCCAGAAAACAGCCTCACCATTTCTCCCGACCGCGAGGTTGCCGGTAGAATCGGATTTGATTTCAAATGGGATATCATTTCCCTGGTAAAGAACTTTCGTGGGATTGTCTTCATCATCGAAATAAAATGGGGATATTTCGGTCTTAATACCGGAAAATATGGAGCTTCCGTTCACCTTGGTGTTTGCAAGGGTCAGCAATTGGCGCATCACGCCGTCTACAATTTCAACTGCATCCCTTCTCTGGGAGGTGTTGGCGGAAGCATTGACCAGTTGCAGCCCCATATTTTTCACATAAAGAATCTGTTCATTCACATTTGAAAGCGCCGATTCCCCTCCCGTAAGCCAGGTTTTACCCACATCAATATTTTTTCCCAATTGATCGATGTTGCTTAAGGAAGATTTAAGATCCAGAACCTGGGACAGACCAATGGGATCATCCGAAAGCCTGTTGATCTGTTTGCCGGTTGTAACAACTTCATTGATATTTTTCAACTTCTCCGTCAGATCTCCCAACCGAAACCTCATGGTATCGTATAATGTGATATTGGGTACCCTCATTTGGCTGATGACCTTTCTTTTTTGTCAATCCTGAAAACCGATGGAAGTCTGTATGAATTCCATCGGTTTAAAAGGTAAAACGCCATTTATTTATGATGATTGCGTTGATCCTGTCTTAATAAGAAGTGATCAAGGTGTTCATCATCTCATCTGTGATGGAAAACAGTTTTGCAGCAACGGAATAAGCATGCTGATACTGAATCATATTGATCATCT
>CAMBQS010000241.1 GCA_945870015.1 Desulfocicer vacuolatum DSM 3385 | reverse complement strand
CGGTCCAGTATTGATTTCGGAAAGGTGATGGCAAGGATTCCCGGTTTGCTGCCAAAGGAAGGGGGAATGGAAAAGAGAAGATGGTATGTACCGTTATAGAGCTGTATTTTCGGGTCTGATTCAGGAAGAGTGGAAAAGTATTGCATTGGAAGATCGATCCTGTTTTTCTCCAGATCCACAACAAACAGGCTGCGGTTCCGGTCTGTCCGGGCTGCATCGTGGGTCTGGGTCTGGGGCGGTTCCGCCTTTTTTGAAAAAAAGAACAGGGCGCCCTGCTGATCCAGAATCATGATCTCGCCGATATCTTCTGCCTGCTGATAGACAGGAGCAACCAGTTTTTCCATGCCCATGAAGTGATCCAGGCTTTTTCCAAACTTCAGGGAATGTTCGATCTTTCGTTTCAGATCGTTTCCCAGGATTTCATACCTGGCGGTCAGGGTTTTTAAAAGAAGGGTTTCAAATGATGAAACACTGATCAGTGTGCCTAAAATCTGTGAACAGGCAAGAAGTGTAATTGCGATGAGAATGATTTTCCAGGTGAAGTTCATCCGCAAAAGGGATGAAACAGGGTTACGTTCCGGATCATTCATGCTTTCGGATACCTTCTACAGGATTTTTGGAAAAATGGATTTCATACTGATCCGGTATCCTGCTGACAGGGGTTGGGTCATGAATCTCATCCATAGATGTATGAGCGTCCGGAATTTTAGAGAGCCGGAAACCATGGAATCCTTTTTTCAGGAAGGTTTCCTGTTTTTGAAAATCCGTAAGACCCGCAATCTGATCGGTCAAAGGCGGAGATAGAAGAGGGGCTTTCAGGTTCTGATAGACAATGTAACGCAGCTTGCCATTGTATTTTTTTTTCAATCCAACGATCATGAAGCCGCTGTTCAGGAGAATATCAACATTCCAGTAGTTGTAGGGAGAAACCGTTGCCAGAAGATGGTCAAACCGGCCCTGCTCCTTGATCAGACGGATGGCCTGCTGATTCATTTTCGATGCCAGGTTGTTTCCCCGGTAGAGAGGATGAACACAAACCATTTGAAGATTCGCAGCCCGTCTGCATTCTGCTTCTGAAAAACCGATATCCAGTCCGAGATTCCATTCCGGTTCCGTTATATCCGGGTAGTAGACATTCCGGAAAGCCACCAGTTCATTTTCAACGAGAATTCCTAAAATAAAGCCTTTTTTTGAAAAATGGGAACGCATGAAATCGGCTGAAAAGGGCTGGATCATGTCTTCCCGGCTCAGCCGCCGGATGATCAAGGATTGAAGGTTCATCACATCATCCAGATGACTTTCATCCAGCACCTTCATGATGCATGGAATCTCCTGCAAGAGCGGCCCATCCATTTTTCGTTGTATCCGGGCGGTTTCGATCATCATTGGTTTTTGATTTCACATTTCCGGATGGTATCATAAATTTCATCCGCTGCACCGAGGATATCCACGGAAGGGTCATATCCGATGATTTGAGCGGCTTTCAGATTGATGGCAATCCTGGGCGGGTCTTCGAATATCTGATTGAGTTTCCTGGGTTCGGCACCATGAAAGATCCGGGCAATGGTTGTTGCATGAAACATGGCAACATATTTGAAATTGGCTCTGGCAATACTCAGGAGCACGCCATGTTCGACTTCGCTTGATCCGGTTTGAGAAAAAACAGGTATTTTCCGGTCATAAAAGGGTTTCAGAAGAGCCGGCATGTTTTGCAGAGACACACCGCGATGCACCGTCAGATAAAAGGCATCGACTTTTGGCGCGATTGTTTGATGGCATTCCAGCAAAGCCTTCTGTGCTTCCTCCATGGATACATTGGAAAAAGGCGCATTGCAGGGCACAATCTCAAAATGAAGTTCCCTGGCCACTTTTTCAACTTCATCAATAGCCGCATAGGTTTTTCCATCCGGCGTATTTTGTTCATAGACAATGCCCAGTTTTTGAAAATTGAAAATACTGTGAAAAATTCGGATTTGGCGTTCGTATCGGGTTGGGTCTACACGGGCATTCACATGATCAAAACCCGAGTCATCAATCCCTTTGATGATTCCGGACTGAACCGGATTGCTGGAAGAGAGGACAAGGGTCGGGACACGATGGTCGTTGTTTGCCAGTTCCTGACCCGCTTTTGTGCCCATGGCAATCATCAGGTCAATGTCCTTTTTCTGATTCAGCCGGGCAAGTATCTTCTTTCGGCTTTTCTCCTGGATTGTATTGTCCCAGTTGTTTGACCAGTAAGCATCTGCCGGGAATTCAACATACCGGCTTTTGATGTTTCCGGCCAGCCACTCCCAAAGCTTTCGGGTATCGTTTTCATCTGCCTGTTGCGGAATATCCACGGATTCCAACCACCCCAGTTCAGCAAGCGCCGTAACCAGTGCCCTGAGATTTGTGGGATAATTGATGTACGGCCCTCCTTCCAGATAACCAATGCGCCATTTTTTGCCCTGGTTTGTGATGGGCGTTGTCAAGTCTTTTTCTGTTTCAGCAGACCCGCAGGGCGGCAGAATAAGTACCACCATAAGAAGGGAAAGAAGCAGACGGTTGAAGAAAAATTGCATGATTATCTCCAGTTCCCCGGTAACCGGGAAAGACAGTCGTCGTTCGGAATTTTTACGCAGATGATTGAAGCAATCTGCAAAGCAGCCGGATTATAAAGAAAGCGTTCCGGAAATACAATTATATTTTTACAGGTCTATCCACAACAGCCCAAGGTCGGGTCCTGAACAGCAGGAGTCCTTCGTTTGCGTCTCTTTTTCTTGATCTGGCACAGCAGGGTTTTGTAGACCGGGAAACCGGAAATTTCATCAAACTGCGCAAGATCAGTGATGATGTTCACATTGGCCTCTTTCCATTCATCCGTACCCAAGGGGCCCCCACCGCCGACCGGTGCATACACGAATCCTTTCATGATTTTATCCGTTACATAGGCCCTCATTTTCACCGAGCCCCGAATGGTTTTGATGCTGACCACATCCCCGGTTTGGATACCGTGTTCCTCCGCATCTGCCGGATTGATTTCAACAGCCGGATAGGGGTATCGTTTGATAAAAGCAGGGATGGCTCTGAGACAGGATTTCATGTCCGGCTTAAACGGCCCGGTTCCAAGAACCAGAGGATATTTTTCAAACAGTTCCGGGTTGCTGATGGCGGTTTCATCCGACTCTTCATACCGGGGAATACCGCTGTATCCGTATTGTTCCAGGATGGTGGATTTGATCTCGAACTTACCGGAAGGGGTTTCAAAGCCGGGCTTCCCATCCTGGCGCAGCATTCCTTTTTCCCATTTCCGGTATTCCATGGGTGCGGCATCTTTCCGGAGTACATGCTTATGGGCATTCAGCAGATCGTCCATGGTAAAACCGGATTCGCTCAGGATGTAATTCAGGAGTTCTTCCCGGGTCTGCGGATACAGATGGCCGTATCCGAGCCGGCCTGCCAGTTCCGTCAGGATCTGCCGGTTGGGTTTTGCTTCCCCCACCGGTTCGATCATTTTTTCACGCAGCCTCAGGCAATTCCCATAGTAGCAGTAGGATTCCTGTTCAAACGCGGTTGTAGCCGGCAGGACAAGATCCGCATACGCTGCATCCTTTGTGAGCTGCAAATCAATGCATACCAGGAATTCCAGGGTTCCCAGAGCTTGTTCCCACACCTGAGAATCCGGCCAGGAGGTTACAATCGATGCACCCTGGATGATCATTGCCCTGATTCTGTATGGGTCTCCGTCTATGATCGATTTTGGGAGAAGGCCGGCATGGGGCTCTCCTCCGCAGAAATGGGCATATACCGGGAATTTATTCTTTCCAATGGATTTTTCAAACCCGGGTGTTTCAATCTGCCGGTTGGTTGCAAGCGGGAAACGGTTTTCCCTTCTCAGGAAACACCGTCCGCCTTCCACATCCAGTTGTCCAGCCAGCGCCCAGAGCACCATCACCGCCCGGATATTTTGAACACCGCTCTTGGTGTATTCCAGGCCGGTGTACATCACATAGCTTGCGCCATCCGCTTCTGCAATGCTCTCTGCAAGATATTCGATGGTTTTTTCCGGAACACCGGTGACAGCGGATACATATGCAGGTGTAAAGGCTTTTACATAGTCCGCAAATTCATCAAATCCAAGAGTCCAGTGATCCACAAAACCTTTGTCATACCGATGATCCCGGATCAGGATATGGGATAATCCCAGGGCCAGGGCACCGTCTGATCCAGGCCGGATGGTGATCCACTGGCTGCCTTTCAGATCCGCTGCCCTGGTTTTCCGTGGATCGATCACAATAATCTCGGCACCTTCTTCTGCAGCAGTTTTCAGCCGCTGAAACATCTCCGGAGGGGTGGAGGTAGAGGGATCGGTTCCCCAGACCAGAATCAGGTCGGAATTGTCCACATCGGAAAACATGTCCATATGCAAACATCCCATGGTTAGCTTTGGCGCCAGAACACCGATGGCGGTGTAGCAGGGGGCGCCGACGCCAAAGGTATTGGGAGAACCGAACGGGAACAGGATGCTGGATGCCAGATAGATTTCCGAGCCTTTTAACTGAAAAACATCTTTAAAGGATCTTTCATATGTGCCGGTACCGGTATAGATCCCGACGGTTTCAGGGCCGTGTTTGTCCTTTAGTTCATTGAGCTTCCGGACAATAATATCATAGGCCTCATCCCAGGAAACCGGCTCAAACGCATGGGTTCCCTTTGGGCCGACTCTTTTCAGGGGGCGGGTAATCCGTTGATCCCCGTATACAATCTCCTTTGCACTTCCGGCAATGGGGCATAAAATTTTTCCAGCCGGTGCGTCCGGGTCCGGTTCCAGACGGTCGATCCTGTTTTCTTCATCAAAGGAAACGATTACGCCGCAGCCAGGGCTGTGAAAGCACAATCCGCATATGCCATGTTTTTTATGGGTCATGAAAAAGCTACCTCTTGCCGATCATCATCTGTGAATGGATATGCTCCCACAGGTTTTCGGTTTTTCGAATTTTCCAGGAAACATCCTGTTTTGCAATTACCTTCAGGGGCGGATCAAATATCCCGTCTTCTCCGGCAAAAATCCGGGCCATGGTTTCCGCACCCCGACATGCATATCTTCCCTCGGCTTTTCCACTCAGCCATCGTTCCGGGTCTACAAATGCCTCATCCCAGGAAAAGGGATCGGAAAAGACAAACATCCCATTCTGATTCTTCAGAACACGGTTGACACCCTTCAGGTGCAACATTGGGTCTGGAACCTTTTCCAGTATATTCACGGAGGCAACGGTTGAAAAGGTATGTTGAGGAAACGGAAGGGCCAGTGCATCAGCCACAATAAAATCCACATTCCCGTAATTCCAGCCATTGTCAAAAACGCAGGATTGCTTTTTTGTAATCATTCCTTCGATGATCATTTCAAATTCAAGCTGTTTGCGGTTCATCAGCTCTCTTGCTTTTTGGATAAAGGAGATGGAGGTGTCCATTCCAATCACATTTGCGTGTGTTCTGGTCATTTCAAAGGACAGTCTGCCCACGGAGCAGCCGATATCCAGCGCACAGCCGCCATCTGTATTCCGGAAACAGGAAGACCATACCTTGTAGGCATCCGTGGCATCGGGATCATGGAGCAGATCGCCATAATGGCTCCACAGATAGGAGGAGAGCATTCCCTTTGAATTGTAGCCCCTGCTTTCCGTCAGAACGGGCAATGATTTTTCGGGCAACAGGATGGCAATGCCCTTGTGTAGGGGATAACGTCTTCCGCAGATGAGGCATGTCAGTTGCCCTTCAATCACATCATCTGACTGTTCTGTCTGTATTTCCAGCTCCAGCCGGGATTCC
>CAMBQS010000240.1 GCA_945870015.1 Desulfocicer vacuolatum DSM 3385 | reverse complement strand
ATTCCAATGGCCAGAATCGGGCAGCCGGAAGAAGTTGCAAGGGTTGTCCGGTTTTTATGTTCAGAGGATGCTTCTTACATCACGGGCCAGGTGATATCGGTGAATGGCGGGATGGTTTAGCGGCCGGTTGGCCGGTTACCAGTTTCCGGTTTCTGGTTGGCGGCAGGGCTGGTGTTTTACTGTTACTGTATGCGTTGAATGTTGTTTGGTTCCGGCTGCGCCGGGTTGAGAGTTATGAAATGAAACGGTTTTTCTTTTTTAATATGGTGTTCGGATTTTATTTCCTGTTTTCAGGAATTCTGTCCAATGCCCGGGCAATTACGCTGGAACAGGTTCAGAAGGAGGCTGCGGGGGTTGTTTCTGTACGTGCTGAATTTATACAGGAAAAGCACATGAAGATTCTGGCAAAACCACTTATCTCAACCGGTGTGATGCTTTTTAAAACTCCGAAATCCGTTCGGTGGGAATATTTCCAGCCGGTAAGGAGTATCCTGATGATGGATAACGGCAGGGTGAAACGGTTTATCGAGGGGGAAAACGGGCTGGTGGAAGACCTTGGACCGGCAAAAGAGATCATGCAGTTTGTGCTTCAGGAAATCACATACTGGCTGAAAGGAGAGTTTGGCAGCAGCTCCAATTTTACCACAAGTCTGAAGGGTGAACGCACCATTGTCATGACCCCAAAGGAAGAATCTTTTTTAAAGGTTATTGAGCGGATTGAGTTGACGCTCTCGGATCAACCCGGTGTGATGGAACGCGTCCGGATTATCGAAAATCAGGATACCTATACGGAATACAGATTTCAGAAAACGACGGTCAACATCCCCCTTGATGATGCCCTGTTCCGGAAGATCTGATGAAATTTCTTGGGAATCAAGGTCAATTGCAATATGATCGTGCCATTGGGAAATGGGGTTTGCTGTTATCTGTCCTTTTGATATCCGCGTCGTGTTCATCTCTTCCTGAAATTCAATTGTTCCGGTCTCCCCTGGCGGAAGGTTCCAAAAACCGGTGTGAACAGCCGTTTGTAAAAAACAAGTGGCAGTTTGTTCATTCCATCCGGGCTGTTTTACCCAATGGACAGCTGCAATCCATGATCGGAACGATCATCGTTGCACCGGAACGGAATATGGTTCATTGTATTCTGATGTCTATTGAAGGTCTGGTACTCCTGGATGCTGTTTATGATCAAAAGGTGACTGTAAACCGTGCCGTGCCTCCTTTTGATGAACCGGGAATGGTTCAAGGACTGATAGGGGATGTCCGGTTGATGTTTTTAAGGCCGGAAGGAGTGCGCACTGCATCCGGTGTTGTGGGAGAGAGGTCTGTCATCTGCCGATACACGAACGAGGATGGACGCACCGTTGATGTGATCGTGCAACCGAATGGGAACTGGCAGATCAATCACTACAGTTCGTTTGATTTTCTTCAACGTTCGGTTCAAGGGGTCTTTGCTGAAGATCATCAGACAGGGGTTTTGGGAGAGGTCATCCCGGAGAGGCTCGAATTGATCGCACCCGGTTTTATGGGATATAAGCTGTCGATGAAACTGATTGAGGCAGTACCGTTATTTCCAAAGGGATTGTCAGAGTGAACCTGAAACAGTTAATTCGAAAATCCGTACAGGAACATCCCGGAAAGACAGCTATTGTCGAGAATGATAACGCGGTCACCTATGACCAGTTGTTCACCATCATAACAGAAATCGCTGAGGATCTGAAATCAATCGGCATTGGAAGGGGAAGCCTGGTAGGACTTCGGTTCCCGAACAGTATTGCCTACGTGGCCATCACATTTGCCCTCTGGGAGATCGAAGCCATTGTCGTGCCCATTGGCATGGAATTGAAAAAAATCGAGGTTGAGAACATCTGTCAGACCATGCAGTTGAATGCCGTGATTCAGGATCATGGATCAGATCAAGATGCCCGGGAAAAAGGGAAGAAATTGCCGGTATCCTATTTTGTGGATCATCGTTTTTCCGTCATCGAAAACCGGTATATTGAAAAAGAGATCGCTTTTATCCGGTTTACGTCCGGTACAACCGGTGAATCAAAGGGGGTTGTTCTCAGCCACAGAGCGATTTGTGAGAGAATCGAAGCGGCGGATCAGATCCTCCGGATCAGCCCGGAAGACACCATCCTGTGGCTTTTGTCCATGGCGCATCACTTTGTTTCAACGATTCTCCTCTATATTGCAAGAAGCGCCACGATCGTTGTCGTGAATAAAATGTTTGCCGGATCGATCCTGGATAGGGCAAACCAGATGAAGGCAACCATATTGTATGCATCCCCGTTCCATTATTCCATGCTGGCAGCCGATACTTCCGATAAAGGTCTTTCAACCATAAGGATTGCCCTTTCAACGACCATAGAACTTCCAGACAATGTATTTCATCATTTTTATGAACGGTTCCGGCTACCGGTTGTTCAGGCTTACGGGATTATCGAAATCGGAATTGTCTGCATGAATGCAGAAGAGCCTTCCCGGAAAATCGGGTCTGTGGGAAAATTGCTTCCGGCGTATGAGATGAAAGTGAAAAATACAGATTGCTATCCAAGTGAAAGCCATTTATGTGGAGAACTCTGGTTCCGGGGGCCGGGTTTTTTTGATGCGTATTTCAGTCCCTGGGCGGATGCAGACACAATCCTTACGGACGGCTGGTTCGATACCGGAGACATCGGCTGGGTGGATACGGAAGGATATGTATATCTGTTTGCCAGAAAAAAAGATGTCATCAATATTGCCGGAATGAAGGTGTTTCCTCAGGAGATTGAAGCGATATTGAACATGCATCCGGATGTGGAAGAATCCTATGTATATGGATTGAAAAACAAACGGTTCGGGGAGCTGGTCGCGGCCGATATTGTTCCGAAAGTGTCACCGGAATCGATTTCAAGAAACGGGATTCTGCAACACTGCCGGCAACGGTTGGCGTCCTATAAAATTCCAGAGGATATAAAGATTGTTGCGGCCATCCCAAAAACACCCGTGACATCCAAGATCATTCGAAGGAACAGATGGTATCGAGAAGAATAATAAAATGGTAGAGATCGAACAAATAAAAGAGCAACTGGTTTCTTTTCTGCATAATGAAATTTTTGATTCATCCATTCAGATCAAGGTGGATACGGATCTTTTTGAGTCGGGTTTTGATTCATTCTCTCTGGTGAAACTTCTGGTGTTTATCGAAAAACAATACAGCATCCAGGTTCCTGAAGACAGATTAACCGAAGACACACTGAGAAACGTCAACCGGTTATCAGAGTTGATTTATGCTTTTCAAGAAAACTAAACGCATCAACCTGAATGGTATGGATTGCCTGTTGATGGCATTTGATTACCATATGAGAAAAAACGGATTTGCCGGAAACCTGGCACAAATCGTTTTAGGGCTTCCGGTACAGATCAGCGAGTCGGAAATTACCAACCGGATTTCCAGTCTGATGGAGCAGTTTCCCATTATCCATGCAGTCTCAAAACGGCATTTTTTTTCCCGGCTGCCCTGCTGGGAGATGGATCCGGGACATCGATCGGGTTTTCCCAGGATAACTGTATTCCATCTGGAAGAAAAAACAGAAGAAAATCCGGAATTCAGAACACTGAAGAAGAAGCTGTTCAATCTTCCCCTTCAACCGGAAAAAGGAGAACAGATCCGGTTTGATCTGGTCTACTTTGGCAAAGGCGGGATGGAAATCTATATGACCTGGGTTCATGCGCTCATGGATGCGCATGGCGCCGAGTATTTTCTGTCCATGATTGGAAATCCGGATCTGGAAAAAGAAGCTCTAATGGTGGAATCACACCGGATGGCGAAATTCAGCCGGAGTGATACCGGATCGGACAAAAATCCGGTATCCGAAACCGGGAATACCGATGACAAATGGAAAAAGGCAAAACGATCTTTTGACCATATTGACAGGATTGCATTGAATCCGCCGGTATCCATATTGTCAAAATTTCCGGAAAAGGCAAAACCCCTTCAGGAGTACTGGATCATGACCTTTACCCGGGAGGAGACAAAAGCCGTTCTGGACCTGGCGCGGAAGCGATGTGGATTTTTTAATGAGTCCACCTGTTTTGCCGCATCTGCCATGTGCGAACTGAAGCAGCTCTATAAAAAAAAAAGAGTGCTGTCCGACAACTATGTTTTGTCGCTGCCGGTGAACCTCCGGAAAAAGGGGACACATCTTCCTGTTTTCTCAAACCAGTCTACATCCCTGCTGTATTCCTTTACTTCGGAAAACCTGCTGGATTTTGATTCTGCAGTCCGGCATTTTAAAGAACAGACACATCGTGCGATCAAAACAGGATTGCTGGATGCCAATGTCGTGGTAATGGAGATATCGAAATTTTTACCCACCTGGTTTTATATCCGGAAAGTCCGGCAGGCCATGAAAGGTGAAATCGCTTCCATTGTGATGGCCAATCCAGGGACAATGTATTCCCGCCTTTCAGAATTCATGGGGACACCGGTCGATTATGTGAACCATATGCCGACAATCATCGCTCCGCCGGGAATCGGTGTCCTGTTTTATCAGTTTGCGGGAAGACTGAATATCACCTTTGTGTATACGGAAGGAATTCTTTCTCAGGAAGAACAGAACGGATTTCAGCAAGGTATACGAAACCATCTGCTGAATGGAAAGTGAGGATCGTTGAAGATTCTGATCATCGCCATCAATCAGGAGAAGTTCCCATTGGCCGTTGCGCCGATCGGGGCAGCTTCTATCGTACGCATTCTGGAGCATCTGGATCAGGAGGTCTATTTTGTGGATCTTTGTTTTTCCAGCAATCTGAAACGAAATCTGGCGGGTGTCCTGAAAAAGACAGATCCGGATATTGTCGGTCTTGCCATACGGAATCTGGACAATTGTTCGAGCTCGACACAGAAAACGTTTTACCAGACCGCACGAAATGTGATCAAAATTGTAAAGGAATATTCCAGCGCGACCATTATCATGGGAGGCGGTGGTGCATCCGTGCTTCCACAGGAACTGGCAGCGTATCTCAATGTTTCCTACACGTTTATCGGAGAAGGGGAGGAAAGTCTTCCTGCTTTTCTCAGGGAGTATTCCGGGAAAAAGGATTTTTCGAAAATTCCGGGCCTTCTCTACCGGGAGAAGGAAACCTGGCATATGAATACACCGGATTTTTCCGGGAATCTTGATCATTATCCTTTGTATGCATATGAGAGAATCAACCATAAAAAGTACTTTGAACATGGCGGAATGATCGGATATCAGACTAAGAGAGGGTGCCCTTTTTCATGCGTATATTGTAATTACCGGACACTGGAGGGGACACGTTCGCGATACAGGTCACCTCAGCTTTGTGTGGATGATATGGAAAAACTGGTCCGGGAAACCGGTTTCCGGGATTTCTTTTTCACAGACGGAGTTTTTAACTGGCCGTCGGATCACGCCATGAAGATCTGTGAGGAGATCATCAGACGGGAGCTGCGTATCCGGTGGATTGCCTATTGCAACCCGGCGGGTCTGGATGATGAGATGGCAAGGGTTTTTAAAGCTTCCGGTTGTGTAGGGATTGAGCTCGGGGTGGATGCAGTTACGGATAAAATGCTGGAAAACATGGGGAAAGGGTTTACGCGTCAGGATATCCAGAAGAGCTATCAGGCACTTCTCGGTTCCGGCATTCCATTTGCGGTTTTTCTTCTTTTCGGAGGGCCGGACGAATCCTATCCGGATATGGTTGAAACCCAGAAATGCCTGATGGAGTTTGGAAAGGCGAATGCGGTTTTTGCATCACTGGGTATCCGGATTTATCGGGATGCCCCCATATATAAGATTGCAATCC
>CAMBQS010000239.1 GCA_945870015.1 Desulfocicer vacuolatum DSM 3385 | reverse complement strand
GGAAAAACGAGGAAAAAAATTAACATCGGTGGAACTTTTGCTCATCTGTATAAACAAATGATATATTTAGTGATTTGATGGGATAAAAAAAGAGGAATCCCTTAGCCTGACGGCTATGCCCTCCAGGGGGGAATTAAAAGTTAACATTCCAAATGCGATTACCCTGTGTTCTGTTGCAGGTTATATTGACTCTGATCATGAAACAGATATATACATACGCAACAATAAACAAAATTTACCCCGAAGCGGATGCTCCCATATTACCCCATGACAAAGAATCGCTTTCTTCTTCCCACAATAAGGGAAGGTCTGTTTGCCGTTACGGCCATTCTGATTTTGCTGCTAATTATCTACAGCAACAGTTTCCACGCTCCCTTCCACTATGATGATTTTTTGAACATCACAGACAATCCCAATATCCATCTACGGGACTTTTCATTGGATTCCCTAAAAAACATCCTGTACGGAAAAAACCTGAACCAGACCTATGATACCCGGCCATTGTCTTACCTGACCTTTGCATTGAATTATTATATCAGCCGGAACAACACGTTTGGATATCATATCGTCAATTTCACGATTCACTTCTTTTCATCTATTCTTCTGTTCTTACTGATCCATATTACACTGAAACTCCAGAGTCCGGCAAAGGATTCTTTGAAAACGATCTATCCGGTTGCTCTTCTCTCTACCTGTTTCTGGGCTTCTCATCCGATTCAGGTCACCGCAGTAACCTATATTGTGCAGAGAATGGCATCCATGTCTGCCATGTTTTATATCCTGTCCATGCTGTTCTTTATCTTTTTCCGGGTGACCGCCGGAACACGGCGGAAAGGGATCTGGTTCTCTTTATCTGTGTTCGCAGGCATCTTTGCCCTTGCCGGCAAGGAAAATGCCCTGATGCTCCCGGTTTCAATCTTTTTATATAATGTCATCATCATTCAGGGATTACCGCAAGAAAAAATAAAAAAAAATATCCTCATTTTTCTGGTGATCCTGGTCGGCATGATGATCTTTGGATTACTTCTTTCATCTCCTTCATCTGTTTTAAACGGGTACAAGATCCGGTACTTTTCGTTGATGGAACGGCTTCTGACCGAACCCAGAGTAATTCTTTTTTATATCTCCCTTCTGCTCTACCCGGTCAGCTCCCGGTTTACGCTGCTTCATGATATTGAAATCTCCCGGGACCTGCTTTCCCCATGGTCAACCCTGCCTTCCATTGCCCTTCTATGCTCCTTGCTGTTCATCGGTGCCTATTCTTCCCGGAAACATCCGGTTATCGGTTTCGGGATTCTTTTTTTCTTGATCAATCACCTGATCGAGGGTACCTTTCTACCCCTTGAACTGATATATGAACATCGGAACTATTTACCCTCCATCTTCTTTTTCCTGATTTTTGCCATCATGCTATCCAGGCCGATTGCCCACCTGTCCAAAACCAGATCCATGCGAATCCTTTTTCTGATCGCAGGAATCATCCTTCTTGCAGCTCAATCCCATACAACCTATTTGCGGAACAATCTTTTTTTATCAGGCGTCCGCCTCTGGCAGGATAACAGCAGAAAAGCCCCCAACCTGAGTACGCCTCTCCTGAATCTCGGAAGAAGCTTATGGGAGCTCGGCCGATGGGAAGAATCGATCCGGATGCTGGAAAAAGCGGAACATCTAAACCGGTTTAACAATAAAATCCAGCACCGGACTTTATTATTCAACAAGGCACTGCATGACGCATACATAACAAGACAGTACACCAAAGCCAGATCCGCCTTTGAGGAAGCGCTTCGTATCAACAACGGCTCTCCCTATATCTGGGCGGAGCTTTCCCGTATCCATATGATACTGGGTGATCGTCAAAAAGCCACGAACCTTGTTAAACATGCACTCTCTTTCTGGCCGGACAATCCAGACCTTTTGTTTGCAAAAAGTGTTATTTTATTCAAACAAAATAAACTGGACAGCGCACTTGAAACCATACAGAAAATTATAAAGTTTGATCCGGATCGTCCGGAATATTGGATTGCAATGGCTGAAATTTACCGGGGGAAAAAAGAATGGGAAAAATCGATTGCTATCTGGAATCAGGTAAGCAAATTGAATCCGGATTTCCCACAGGCACACTTCGCCCTGATTGAACTGCATGCACAGCTCGGAGAGTCAGGAAAATGCCGGCACCATATGGACATTCTGATGAAAAACGCAAGGGGCGTAACCATATCGGAACTGATCAGGCAATCCATGCAGAACCCGGAAACCAGGATCTATCTTCCGGACCCGGCTGTTCTGGAGGCGGCCATACAATCTTGTCAGAAGAATCAACAGCTCCTTGACAGAGAACAAAAGAAGATAGACAAAAAATAAAAAAAGGGATCTGTTTCCTGAGCTTTTATAGAAACATCTCCCTTTTCAAAAGCCAAATGATCTAAAACTCAGGGTGACCCGGGTTTGGGCAATGTTCTGGATGGAATGGTGGCTCCATCGGCTGAAGTACCTGGTTTTGCCGCAACCGTGAGCGTGATCGAATTACCGGAAGCATTGGTCACGCTGAGTGTGAAATCTCCCAGGTCTGCTCCCAGGGTTGCATTACTATAGACAATCGAACTCCATGAGGAACCGGCAAGAAGTTGCTGACCGAACCGGCCGTTCACCCGGGCAACCGCCTCTGCCATTGCTGCATCAAGCGCTTTGATTTTTGCTTCTCCCTGCAGATCAAAATACTTTGGTATGGCCACGGCTGCTAAAATTCCAAGGATAACCAGAACAGCAATAATCTCAACCAGTGTAAAACCCTCTTCATTTTTTACCAGATTTCTTTTCTTCATCAAAAAATCCCTCCCAAGATTTTGGATTGCTACAATATATTCAATTTCAAAAAAAAAAACAATCAATTTGTCAAAATAAAACAAATCATT
Source organism: Desulfocicer vacuolatum DSM 3385 (assembly GCA_945870015.1). Taxonomy (GTDB): domain Bacteria; phylum Desulfobacterota; class Desulfobacteria; order Desulfobacterales; family SURF-7; genus QZKS01. The sequence continues at coordinate 2,903 of CAMBQS010000239.1, read as the reverse complement.
TTTCCTCTCCATATATCAAGAGGTCACTTCACAACCTTTGTCAGATCCCACATGGGCAAAAATATGGCCAGGGCAAAAAAACCAACCACAGCCGCAAGTCCGATGGTTAAAATCGGGCCAATGGCATCGGACAGTTTTTTCATGGCATACTGGAGTTCAAAATCATAATGAGCAGATATCTCCTCCAGCATCTCCTCCAGGTTCCCGGACTCCTCTCCGATTGCAATCATGTTAATCACAATCGGCGTAAAATATCTGGCTTTGGCCAGGGGTTCGGCAATACCCCTTCCCTCTTCCAGACGGTTAATAATATTTTGAAACTCTCTGGCAATGGCAAGATTGCCGATGGTTCCGGAAAGAATCTTCATGGAGTCCAGGATATCCACTCCGCTGGACTGGAGTATGGCAAAAATACTTGCAAACCTGGACATGGCGGCCTTGATAAACAGTGCGCCGATCACCGGTATTTTCATAAAAAAGGCATCGCAGACATAGCGGCCCTGCTCTGTCTTGATGTAATAAAACAATGCAATCATTCCGGTAACAATGGATGCAATCAGGAAATACCAGTAATTTGCCATGAACTCATACATGAACATACAGATCCGGGTGGGCACCGGCAAATCGATTCCGGCGCTCACAAACACCCTCACAAATTTTGGAATCACGAATGTTAACAGCACAAAAAAGGCAACACAAAGGAAAATAATAACAATCATCGGGTATTGAAGCGCGGATTTCACATCCGACTTTATCCTGTGTTCATGTTCGATGATGAAGGCCAGTCTTTCCAGAACCTCGGGCAAGGCGCCGCTCGCTTCTCCGGCTTTCATCATGCTGCAATAAAGGGGGGAAAATGCCTTTGGATGTTTTTTGAAAACATCATGCAGACTCGCCCCTTCCCTTATATCATCGTTCATGGAATGAATGATCTTCTTCAGCTTGATATTTTCCGTCTGGCTTCCCACCACCTCCAGCAATTTGACAATGGGTACACCGGATTTCAACAAGGTCCGGAACTGTTTGGTGAAAATAATCAGATCCGGGGCTTTTACAGGGGTCAGCCATTCATTCAATTGGTCCAGAATGGAAGTCCCGCTGCCGGCTCCGGCTTCCCCCTTTACCGAAAGAGGGATGATACCCCTTGCGCTCAGTATGCTGGTGGCCATTTCCGGAGACTCCGCCTCAATGGAACCGGAAAGATTTTCCCCCTGCTCGTTGATTGCCTTGTACACAAATTTAGCCATTTTATACCATCACCGCAGAGGCGGCCTCTTCCAGGGTTGTCACGCCTTCCAGAACTTTCCGGGTGGCATCTTCCATTAATGTGCTGAGCAAGCCCTCTGCTTTTGCAGTGCGTGTGATTTCCTGGGCGGATTTTCTCTGGAGGATCATATTCTGAACCATCTCATCAATGCTCAATATTTCATACAATCCAACGCGCCCTTTGTACCCGGTGTCCATACAGTTAAAACAGCCTGTGCCTTTCACAAAATCAGCTCCCTCCACTTTGTCCAGCCCCCAATACTCCAGAATGGCCTGAGGCGGCTTATAGGGTTTTCTGCAATACGGGCAAACCCTCCGGATCAGACGCTGCGCAATGGAAAGCAGCATCACCGATGAAACCAGAAACGGTTCAATACCCATATCAATAAAACGGGTAATCGCCCCGGCTGCGTCATTGGTGTGAACCGTGCTTAAAACCCGATGACCGGTCAGAGCTGCCTGCACAGAGATGGTTGCGGTTTCCGCATCCCTTATCTCTCCTACCATGATCACATCCGGATCCTGGCGCATAATTGACCGGAGTCCGTCCGCAAAGGTCATTCCCGCTTTCCTGTTCAATTGAATCTGCCGGATCTTCTCGACCCTGTATTCCACCGGATCTTCCAGCGTGATGATATTGATATCCGGCTTGTTGATCTTCTGCAGAATGGAATACAGGCAGGTACTCTTGCCGCTTCCGGTCGGCCCGGTACTGAGAATCATTCCATAGGGTTTGCTGATGGCATTCTCAATTTTTTGGATATCCTGATCCACAATCCCGAGGCTCCCAAGGGAATATACACCGGCACTGGTGTCCAGCAGCCGGAGTACCAGATTTTCACCGTAAATCGTCGGGATGGTGGAAGCACGGATATTGATTTCCTTGTTATCCATCTTTACCGTAAACCGGCCGTCCTGGGGAATCCTGGATCTTGCGATATCCATGTTCGCAAGAATTTTCAATCGAGAGATGATCAATAATATCATGGATTTTGGCGGAGCAGGCACCTCATGAAGTCTGCCGTCGACACGAAACCGCACCTGGACAAAATCTTTCTCCGGGCTGATATGGATGTCGCTTGCCCCTTCACGCACGGCCTGTGCCAGGATCGAATTCACCAGCCGGATCACCGGGGCTTCCTCAACCATGTCATGAAGCGAACCCACCTCGACATCCTCGGTCAGCGGCTGCTGCTCTGATTCATCACTCCGTTCAAACTCCATCTCCTCAATACCCTCAAGGACGCCACCGATACCGGAAAGGGAGCCATACATGCTGCTGACAATATGATTCAGCTCTTTTTCCGTGCAGATCACCACTTCCACTTCGGTGTTGGTGAGCACCTCTATTTTGTCAAGGGTATCGATATCCATTGGATCGGTCATGGCAACCGTCAGCAGAAAACGATCCTTGCTGAGCGGTACCACCTGATGCTTCTGAACAATCTCAACCGGAATAATCTTGGACAAAGAGACATCAATTGGATATTTATCCGGCTGATACTTGTCAATTTTAAGCTGTTTGGAGACAATGTCTGCAATCTGGGAGCCACTGACGATCCCCTCACGAACCAGGGTCTGCCCCAGTTTCAGCTTATACTTCTGCTGATCCTTAACCGCTTTCGCCAGTTGCGCTT
>CAMBQS010000238.1 GCA_945870015.1 Desulfocicer vacuolatum DSM 3385 | reverse complement strand
GCGTTGACTTCTTTTGGAATTAGTGACTGCAATCAAAATCTGACCGGTGGACACTTGTATTCATAGTCCTGGTCATTCCAGATCCTAAAATGTGAAAATTAGCAGTTAAGGATTATTATCCTAGTTGGAAGCTTTCTGTCTCCGGAATTATCAGGGATTCAAAAACTATCTTTTAGCAAAAGAGCGATAGTTCCAGAGGGATTTGTCGTCAATAAGGCACATTCCGGCAGTTTGATCCTCCCCTAAAAAAAATTGGATACCGAGTTAAGCCAATTTTTTTGAAAAAAAAGTTCGGCAGACAAATTCGTTGTGGATATTTTTTAAAATGATACAATGAAGGCATAAATGGTAAGGGTGTTGCCGATTTAAAAAAGGTTCTTTATTTCATATAATAGAAAACCTGTGAGGAGAAATGATGGGTAAAAAAGATATTATCGAAATTTTGCGTAATTATAAAAAAGAAGTCGCAGAACAATACAATATTCTTACAATCGGCATTTTCGGTTCGGTGGCTCGAGATGAATACGGAGAAGAGAGCGATGTGGACATAGTGGTTAGTATCTCAGAACCGGATTTGTTCATGCTCGCCGGCATCAAGAACGATTTGGAGGAACGGCTGCTCAGACCGGTGGATATTGTTACCTACAGAGACACTATGAATCCATTTTTAAAAAAAAGGATAGATAGAGAGGCGGTATATGCATAATAAAGACCTTGTGTTGGAAGTTCTGCACCAAATTGAAGAAGCCGCCCAAAAGGTTATTCATCGCTTCCAGGTCATCGGCCTGCCAGCCGACTTCACAGATACACCGGCAGGGGTAGAGAAAATGGATGCCATCTGCATGATGTTGATTGTTATAGGCGAATCGTTAAAAAACCTGGATAAAATTACAGGGCAACAATTTTTAATAAAATATCCTGATGTCGATTGGAAAAACGCAAAAGGCATGCGGGATATTATCACCCACCATTATGCAGATATTCATGCAGAGACCATATATTATACATGCGAGAGAAAGATTCCGCTCCTTCTGGATACAGTCCAAAAAATGATAAGGGATTTACAAATTTAATTTGCATTGTATTCTCCTGAATATTCCGAGTCACACTTTTACCTTCAATTCAATACCGCAACAACAGAATTAACGGGTATAACCGTAAATTCAAAGGATTAAACCTATCTTTTGTTGAAAATCAGTCTCTCCTGAAGTTAAATTTTATTATTCCATTTTTGTGGATGGGCGATCGCATGATTGTTAATGATATCAAAGCAAATATTGATTGGGTTCATTCCAACAAAGGAACATGATTTCCCATAGGATTATGTTAAAATATTGAACTACCGCTAATCAAAAACCATCCGGAACCAGGAAGGCACCAAAACTTCTGTTTTCGGGGGCATGTCTTACCATTCGGGATGGTCCAAAACGCTCTTAAATCGAAAATTTCGAGGCCGTTTTTTCAGACCATTTAATGAAAATCCTTTTCCTTGATTCTGGCCAATAATTTTTGAATACGATCGGATTCCATGAATATTATTGCAAACAATCATTTTCCTTTAGATTGAAATTTTTTTACATCTAAGGAAAAAGTTTCACAGGGCTGGGCTATTTTTTGAACCTTGGGTCAAAAGTTAAGGGTTGCGGTTTGCCGATTTCTATTTTCTTGAAGTCTGGATGATTAATATTGATAAGGTAATTAAGGCCATCAGGAATTATCACACTCGGAACACTTAAGATGGCCGAAAGGCCTTCTTTGACCCATTGATCCCCTATGGCTTGAGAAACCTTTGAGATTGGCCGCTCATCCCAACCATCCATTAAAATAGCCTCAATTACCAGATCAGAATCAAACATCACCGTCATATATAGATAATCTGCCAATAGCGTATATGACGGAAGATGGACAAATATTTCAAGAGAACATAAGGCCAAAGAGTCTGATGTATAAACGACCGACACGCCTTTGCTGTTCCACCTGCCGCCATAAAGCCTTGCACCTTCGCCATCAAACGCGGAAGCCAAATATTTTTCTTTCACTACTCGATATGCAATGATCTCCATTAAGAGAACACTCCGTGTTCAATCCGCCCCAACAGGTCTTCAACTTCCCTTGCACCAATCTCCGTTACCGCATATTCAAGCGGCGATACGTCTCCTAATCCATAGGCATCTTCTTTCAACCATTTTTTTGCCAGGCCGGCATCTTCAAAAACATCAAGGGCCTTTTCAAAAAGACGCTGTATCCGAAAAAGTCTTTCAGACTCTTCAAATGAAAATTTCCCTCTTTTTTTTCTAAGGGCCAAAGTGCTTTTTGGAATTCTGATATATTTTGCAAGATCTTTGTCCGGCAGATCCAAACTATCCTGAAGTTTTTTAAAATTAGAAATCGGCAAACCATCCTCAATTGATTTAATCATTTGGGTAAGATTTGGTTCTGATTCGATTAAATTTGGTGCCGTCATTTTAAGGCTCCTTTATATGGTCTAAATTTAATCTTATGATATTACAAAAATAGACTTGTGTCAAATAGGCAATTATTTTTTTGTTTTCCCCCTGCTCTCATTTTTTTAAATTTTAGTTAGACATAAAGGATATTATGTCCAACAAATTCTTGATTTATTTTTCTGTCTCGAATAGTGTTGGATGAAAAATATACCTTATTAATAAGGATGGAAAATGGATCAGGAAATTGTACCCGGATCTCAAAATAAAATTTCTGTTTTTAAAGCCCTCAAAGAAATCCCGGAAGAACTTCTCTGGAAAGCCAATTTTAATTCTGACAATTCCATTTTGACCTATGACAAAGCCATCCATACTTTTTTATCCTTTATCGGGATTTCTTCTCCGGAAGAATTACGAGAAATAAATCATGGGCATGTGATCGCGTTCAAGAAATTTCTCCAGAACCAGGGGCACAGTCCGCGAACGATAAATAATCGCTTGTCGGCTATTTCATCATTGTTCAACCATCTGATTGATAAGCAGGTGGTAAAAATTAATGTGGCCCAGGGCGTCCGACGCATGCGGGTCAATTCCGACCGGGTGGAGGCAAAGGTGTTGACACCGGAAGAAGTCCGGAAGATGCTGGATGCTCCGGACCCGCTTAAGCTTCAAGGGATGAGGGACAAGGCTATTCTATCCACGATGTTCTTTACCGGTTGCCGGGTGTCTGAAGTAACCAGGCTTAAGGTAAAGGATTTTTACCAGGAGCAAGGGTTTTATGTTCTGGATTTTTGGGTCAAGGGCGGGAAGCGGAACCGCCTGGCCATTCATCAAGAGCTGCAGATTGCTCTCCGGGAATATCTGAGGATGGCCGGCCATGAGGATGATAAGGAGAGTTTTTTGTTTTTGCCGGTCAAGCATGCTCCCGGAAAATCAGATAAAACAAGGAAAATGAGCCGGAAGACGGTGGATCATTTGTTTCAGAAATATGCAAAGGTGGCTGTGCTTGATGGGGTTACGCCCCATTCTGCCCGGGCGACCTTTATCACCCAGGCTTTGGAGAACAATTGTCCCATTGAGGCGGTTCAGAAGACTGTGGGGCATTCTCAGATTAAGACAACACAAATGTATGATAAACGGGTTGCCAAGTATCGGGAAAGTGCTAGTTTTACTGTGAGATATTAACAACAAATCCTCTTCCCATACAAATAGGAATGGTATAACAGAAGAAATGGGGATCATGCAGTTATTTTAAAAACAATAATAGAAGGAAAAGCTATGGCATTCGAACTAATTCTCTCAGTTAATGCTCAATCCGGCCAAGAGATTACTCTTGAACATCTCAGGACAATAACCCAGAAAAGCAACCTGGATATTGACATAGAATGGTCTGAGCCGGAAAAGTTGCTTGGCATTTCTGAACATCTGTACGAGATATTGGGGACCATTGGAGTTCTGGCTCTGCCAGTTTCTGTGTTCGCCTCTGTTCTTGCTAACGAAATTTCCCGGATTATTTACGCGATACAAGATCCAGCAAAAAGCAGCAGCAAAATCACATTCACTTTGGTGAGTCAAGACAGCGGCAAAGCGATGCACATTGAGTTCTCGTCGAGAGATCAAGTTATCGTCAAAACTGTCGCTGAAAAAATCAGGAATTTTCTCATATGATCACAGAGCTTACGGGCCGCCAAATCCTTGAGGATATCAAGAAATTGGGAAATACTGATGATGCAGCATTTGCCGTTGCCCCGCTGTACGCTATCAGTCTTTCTAACGGAATAGTACGGGACACTGACAGCGAAACCACGCTCTTGCGTCAGTGCTTGTCACGCTATTCGTTCTGTCTCGAAGTTGACGTTCGTCAGCGCCTCCAGGAAATCCCAATCTTTGCCTGTTGCGTACCTCAATTCCTGGCTTACGCGAATAAGCGGCAAGACCAACCCTATATAGTCATTTTCACGGGAGTGCTTGATGCAGCTCTTTACCGTATGTCTTTCTCAACCTTGTTGTCTAATTTAATGAACATGCTCAAGGCCCGATCTTCGGAATTCGAAACGGCGGCTGGCCACCTGAAAACTTTGGGCCAATTGGCACGGGATCTTTCTCTCAACTGCTTCGACAAACTTAATAATCTGCCAATATTTCTTAAGCTTTTCAATGAAAAGCATCAACAGCAGATCCTTGACGGCATGTATGGTTGTCTGACCTACGTCACCCTTCATGAAGTCGCTCACATCGTTCTTGACCATTGTGGCACATCACATTCGAACGAAGAAGAAAGAGCCAATTAATTCGCTGCTGACCAGTTCGCTTTTCAATGTATCCGAGAAGAGCATCGGATGTCTTTCATTACTAACATGATGATCGCCTTCGAACTTTACGCTGACAAGGAACGCATTCTTGGCGCGTCATTCAGTCATCCTAGCACGATAGACCGAATTGATTCTATAGCGAGGGTGGTCAAGGCATATGATGACGATTTCTTCGCCAAGAATATAGCATTTATTCTCAATGATAGGAAATCAGCTAACTGGAAACCGTCAGCAAACAACAACGAAGCTATTAAGGCACTCAACATTCTTGTCAAGATGTATGACGGGGTAGACTATCCGGAATAAACAGGATGAGTGATCACTGGTTTAAACAATTTTTGAAATTGCCCAATGGGATTCCGTCACATGACACCTTTGGCCGCCTCTTTTTCCCAGGTTTGATCCCAATGAATTCCAAAAGTTTTTCATGCGCTGGGGTGGACAATCTTGCTTTGTCTTTGAAAGACTGCTCAGTTATGCCCATCCCCAAATGCCGACACCATGCCGTCAGTCTGGGTGGCTAAAAACTCCGATGCCGGAAGAAGAAAAACGCGAAAAAAGAAAAGCTCATTATCAGGCAAATAAAGAAAAATACAGGGCATATAACCGGAACTATTGGGAAGAAAACAAAAAAGAATTAACACAGAAAGACAAAGAATATCGCAACGCCAACAAAGAGCTTTGCCATGACAAAGACAGAGAAAAATACCTCCGGAACCGTGAGCAATTCATTGAAAAAAGAAAAAAGGCTCCATCATCATTACCACAAACCGGGTGTTCAAAGACTGGCCTCAAATCTTCAACAATGACACCACGCTTACCTCAGCCCTTCTCGACCACCTGCTGCATCATACGGAGGCCGTTGTGATTGAGGGTAAAAGTTACCGGATGCGAGAAGTAAAAAAAGAATAATCCTCAACCGTGTTGGGTTTTTCTTTATCCTGACATAAATTTTCTGATTATTTCGAACCCATTGAATATTTTCCGATTTTGTTTGAACAAAACAGGGAAGTCGCTGCGCTTCGATTGATTTTATTAGGTTTTCTAAGGCATGGGTGGGAAAGCTTAAAT
>CAMBQS010000237.1 GCA_945870015.1 Desulfocicer vacuolatum DSM 3385 | reverse complement strand
TTTCTGAACCGAATACCCCCAGAACTCACAAAGCGCTGAAATTCCGTGGGAGGTCAGATAGCTTGCATAAAAATGAGCAAACTTGTCCGCACCTCCTTCCGGTGCGTCCTGCTCAAACCAGCCTTCCGACCGGGTATGCGAGCTTCTTTCGCCATAATCCCAGCTCACAATCCCCCATGTCGTTAAAATCGCAAGACCGCCGGCATTGGTGATCAGCAGTTTGTCCTCTTTGGAAAACAGTTCATTTTCGTGGTTCTTTTCTGCTGCCGGGACTGACTGGCCAATCAACAAGCCACCCGTCAGGAGAAAAAATATAAGATGTTGAAAAAATTTCATGATCCTGAAAGTTTACCCAACAGGCTTTAATGACAAACGAAGCCAAAAATAACCGGTTACGGCTGATATTATGGAAGCTGCAAGTATTGACAGCCTGGAAATATTGACCAGATCAATCGAATCAAACCCGATCAAAGCGATAAAGATGGACATGGTGAAACCGATCCCACCTAGCATCCCTGCACCTGCAATGTTATTCCAACTGAGTTCTGAAGGAAGTGATGCAAAACGAAGTTTCACCGCAGTCATCGAAAAAAGTAATATTCCGAGTGGTTTCCCTATTACCAGTCCAGCCAGGATTCCCAAACTCAGTGAACTTCCAAAATTGTTATACCATTCTCCTTCCAGGATTATAGAGGTATTGGCCAGGGCGAATAATGGAATAATTATAAAAGCGACCGGCATATGCAATATATGCTGAAGCACATAGGAAGGAGAACGTTCTCCCCCATCACCAAACGGCACAACAAACGCAAGCATGACACCGGCAACTGAGGCATGCACTCCTGAATTCAGCATAAAATACCACATTATTGTTCCAAGAACCAGATAGGGAATGAGATTTTTGATCCCAAACCGGTTCATTACAACCATTATCAGAAAAATTCCTAATGTTAAGAACAGGTAATCATAAAATAAAGTAGAAGTGTAAAAAACCGCAATGATTATTATCGCACCCAGATCATCAAAAATCGCCAGTGCGGTTAGAAATATCTTAAGCGAAACAGGTACCCTGTTCCCAAGCAGGGAAAGAATTCCGATAGCAAAAGCGATATCCGTTGCCATTGGGATACCGATACCGGCTACAGTTTCTTTTCCATAATTGAATAACAGGAAAAGTATTGCCGGGACAATCATACCACCAACCGCACCAAAAACCGGGAGAACTGCATTTTTCAAATCCGATAATTCACCTTTGTAAAACTCTCTTTCAAGCTCAAGACCGATCAGAAGGAAAAATACGGACATCAACCCATCATTTATCCATTGTACCAGCGTATGCCCCCCCAGATTATAATTCCATAAATCAAGATAGGAAGTTCCGACACCGGAGTTCGCGATCACCAAAGAGATGACTGTAACCACCAGCAGGACAACACCACCGGCTTTTTCACTATTTATAAATTCATTAAATAGTTTTGTCGTTTCAGTTTTCACAAGAGAAATTGTTTCCTGCATTAGGCTATTATCTCATTTTTAAGCGATTAAACGAAAATATTCTGTAACAGTCTATCTATTTATGATGCGAGCAAATTGAACTCAACCGTAACATTTTTATTTCTCCGGCGCAATATTTTGGCATCTTTAAAAGTTTTTTCAACAGGATTCAATCCTTAGTCGAACAGATTATTCGACCAAGCTTTTTTATTGCAGACGTAAAAGAAGTTCACGGCCAGCGTATTCTTTCAGATTGCCGGTTGGCAGTCCTCCTTGATTTTAAAGACTATATGCTATAGATTGATCTATACTGAAACGGATCGTTTCATGGTTCAGGAATAAGCGCATTGTTCTATCAAAAAAGGTTTTAGATAAACCCTCTAAAAACCTATTCAAGGAGGTCTTTTATGGATGCCGTTTCCGAAACAATGAAAGACGTCATATCCGAGCGTGAGAACCTGCGCAGCCTTCTGCGGACAATGGAAGTGCGCTGTGAACAGGCGGAAACGTCATTACGGGAGACAGAACAACGAAACAGAATGCTGGGCGACAGCGCCCCGTTTGGTATTTTCACAATGGATACTGCGGGCCGAATCACGGGGCTGAACCGTAAAATGAAAGAAATGCTGCCATGGCCCGAAGACGAGGGGATGCTGTCCGTCACTATCTTTGAATTCCAGCCGCTCCTGGAAGCCGGTATTGTTCAGGATTTTCAACGCTGCATCGAACTTCGGCAAACCATCACCAGCAATCATCCATGTGTGAAATCCGCCGGTACTTGTCTTCATCTGCGATTTACGATCAGTCCGGTGCTGGACGACGGGGGGACGGTCACGGGAGTTCTGGCTTTTGTCGAGGACATCACCAATTTGAAATTGGCGGAAGATGCAATCCGGGAAAGCGAAGACCGCTATCGCCTGCTGTTCCAATCGGCCCCGGTCGCTCTAATCGAACGAGACGCATCCTTGCTAAAAAAGCATCTGGAAAGTTTGCACGAAAAAGGCATTCAAGATCTACATTTATACCTGAATAACCATCCCCAAGCTGTAACCGAATGCATGAGCATGATCAAAACGGTCGACTACAATGAAGCTTTCCTGAGACTTGTCGAAGCCCGGGACAGGGATGAATTGACCAATGGCTTCGGGCCTGTCAATTTCGAAGAATACAACCGGATGGCAATCGATATTATTTTGATGTTTGCCGATGGAAACATTGCCAGGGAACGGGAGGAAACCCTCCATACCTTGAAGAAAAACGTCAGGCGTGTGGTCATCAAATCCCTTCTGGTTACGGGCCACGAAGACACATATGCGCGGGTCATCAATTCGCTGGTGGATATCACTGTACGCAAGCAGGCGGAGGATGCCCTTCGCGCCAGCGAACAGCATTTCCGTGAACAGGCCATGCGCGATATTTTAACCGGCCTTTATAACCGGCGCTATCTGTATCATAAGTTGGAAAATTTGATCGAAGCAGCCAAACAGAACCGGACCTATTTATCCTTGATTTTCATGGATCTGGACGATTTCAAGCAGGTGGTGGATACCCACGGCCATTTAAACGGCAGCCGTGCCATTCAGGAAGTAGCGGCAACCATCAGTGCGACATTGGAGAAACCGGCCTTCGCAGTTGCTTATGCCGGAGACGAATTCGTCCTGGTACTGCCGGGTTATGGGCAAACCCATGCGGAGGAAAAAGCGCTCCAGATCCGCTCCCGTATCCAGACCACCACCTACCTGAAGGATATTGGTTTGGCCTTGAGCCTGGCCGCCAGTTTCGGCATTGCCACCTGTCCGACCCACGCCGCCGACATGAACGGTTTATTGGCTTCAGCGGACAATGCCTTGTTTGCAGTGAAAGCAAAAGGTAAAAACGCCATCGGCTGGGCCGGAATTCATGATTGAATTTGATAGGTTGTATACGTTGACCGTCTCTTGTATGGAATCAAAGGGTAGTTACTGATCGACCAAAACATTTTCCAACCTGATGTTGACCGCATCGCTTTCCAGAATGGACGAATGGTCTTCATCAAATCCCCGTATGGTGGCAGCCCTGTCCTGAGCAGCAGGCAACAACTGACTTCGAAGGGACACTACTCCGTCGGTGTTGCCGCCGGACATTACGTTGTAACCGCCTTGATGGCCGAAGAATAAATGATAGGTGAGCTGCGTAGGCCAAGGCTTGGCAAAAACCATATCCTGGTAGCGGCTGCCGGGCATCATGTCATACCAGACGGGAACCACGGCCGGTGAGTTGGATACTCCGCTGGCTGCCAGTTCATGGCCGTCCCAGGGTGTAGCCAGGGTGACGAAAATATCCACCAGATTCCCATACCCCTTCTCACTTAAGCGGGTGATGATTCCCCCTGCAAGAAGGCCTCCCATGCTGTGGGCAACGATATGAATCTTTGTAAATTTATATTGAAACTGCAACTTTGTCAGCGTGCTGCTGACCCACTGACGATTGAGGTCCAGCCGTAATCCAGAGGGATAGAACAGCACCCAGCACTGAAATCTATGCTTGTCGATTGCACCTATGATTGATTTCCATTCACCGGGGTTGCCACCGGCGCCATGAATGAAAAGTATCGGGGTTTTCTTGGGATCAAAGTCTTCGAGAAAATAAAGCCCTGCTTTTTCCAAACCAAGAAAACGTAAAGGTTCCCAGAATGCCATGTTTCCATTTTCCTGGGAAAAAGCGATGTTCTCAAGGGTTGTCTTCTCTCCGGACTTGAATCGCTTGCTTTGATCGGCAATTTTGGTAACCTCGGAATCCTTCACTTGCGGATACAATCGCTGCACATGTTCCGGAGAACGCAGGAGCACCTTCAGCCCTGTGATATTTTGTCCACCGCCGATGTTTATAATTTTTGGCTGGTCATGCCAGCCGACTGGTTCATCATTTTGATAGCTCATATTTTCATTGAGATCGACAAAAGCACTGACACGGTATGTTCCCGTACCGGCGAAAAACTTGAAATTTCCCGGCTTTTGCATAATCGTGCGCGACATTAATGCATCCGGCCGGTCCGGGTGTTCCGGATCGATAGACAGGAGGACGACAACGATCGGCTTTTCATTGGCAGATTGTCCTTCGATGCTTCCTGAAATCTCACAAACCTGTTCCAGAAGCTTGTTTTCCTGTCGGAGGTTCAAAAGGGTGCATCCGGAAAGCAGGGCCAAGAAAAGTACGAAAAAGATTCCTCTGTAAAAAAAACGGAATTGATCGTTCATACAAGCCTCAATGATAGAGTGAGCAATTGTTTATTTCATTATCAGGGAAACCGGCACCCAGCGGCCGATGATTTCATCTATCCATCCATTTTTTTTCCATGCGCCCAGTATGGCGTTCAACCGGTCGGCAAGTGCTTTATCATCCTTGCGAACAGCCCAGGCCAGCGGCTCCCGGGTCAGGGGAGCAGTCACTGCTATGAGATCGGAATATTTTGGATTATCATGAATTTGCCAAGCCGTTGGTGAATCATGAATAAAGACTTCTATTCCGCCATTTTGAAGAGATTCAAGGCCGGCACCGGCGGAATCAAATTTTACCAGTTCGGCCAGCAGCAATTTCTCTGCAGCGAAGGCCAGGCCGGTGGTGCCTCTTTGGTATCCCACCCGCAATCCATTAATGTAGATCGCTTCTTTCGGCTGGGCAAATCGCTGGCTGTCTCTCTTGCGGATAATGGCCATCTGGCCAACATGCATATACGGCCTCACGAATCGGACCTGTGTTTCCCGTTTGGCCGTCACGGACATTCCGGACATGATCATGTCGATTTCCCCTTTGACTAAGGAGTTGATCAATTCCGGGAAAGGTTTTTCCACAAAAACAACCGGCGTTTTCAGTTCCGCGCTCAACGCCTCCGCAAAGTCCGCTTCGATACCGGAAACCTTGCCGTTTTTTAAAAAAATCAAAGGGGGATAAGTGGGTGTGATGCCCGCCCGGATGGGCCCCTGAATTTCCTGTTTGGCATTATCCCGCGTTGTCTGGGACTTCTGAACAGATCCGCAGCCCCATGCAAACAACAAAACCCCTGCCATCAAGACTGTCATGGTCTAGGTAACAGATGACAATCGTCTCTTGCTCATAGTCTCGCATCTCGCATCTTTTAATTTGAAATCCAATTTTCAATTCGCAGTGCATCCACCCTTTCAAATTCCCGTTTGTTATTGGTAACAAGAATAAGACCCTCGCTGCGGGCATGTCCTGCAATGTGCAGGTCATTTACACCAATGGGTGTGCCTGACTTTTCAAGATTGGCTCGGATTCCGCCATAATGCGCAGCAGCCTTCAAACCATATTCAAGGATTTCCAGACGGGAAATAAAATC
>CAMBQS010000236.1 GCA_945870015.1 Desulfocicer vacuolatum DSM 3385 | reverse complement strand
TTCCCGCCGATGGTATGGAACTTGCTCTACTTCTGCCAGACAATTTACCAGGTTCATCAAATATGGAGAAAATTATCATGAATTACAAACAAGCTTTGCAAACCCTGATCTGGAATTTCCGGCTGGATTATTATCCGGTGGGCATTCGTTTTGTTTTCGATGCGTCGGAAACAGGCTCGCTTCCTGTGACCCATACCTCCAAAGCCAGATTATCCTATTGCATGTATCTGGCTGCCGCCAGATCTGCAAGACATTCCCTTTATATGGAAATGGAAAAGCTGGTGTGTAAAAACGCCCAGCCTGTGTTTGGTTCCAGAAGCCTGGAGAGGGTAACAGACGGGAAAAACCATGAAAAATATCTCATCGATCCGGATCTCTCCTGGCAGGCGCCCCAGGAAAAACAGCGTCTGGAAGAAAAAGCCTGCAAGGGCATTTTTATGGCCCCTCTGGATCAGTTCGATGAAGCAGGAGTAGATCCGAGCGTGGTATTCCTGATGGCCACTCCCTATCAGGCCTACCATATTCTGAATGACTATATGGGCGCCATGAAAAAACCCAACCTCATGTTTTTCGCCACGCCCAATTCGGCTGTCTGTTCCGGCAGCGTTTATGCGTACAATAAAAACACAGCCAATATGACCACCATGTGCGCCGGTTCCAAAGCCTCGGGAAAAACAGAGATGAACTACATGAATGTATTCATCCCCGGCGGCCAGATCATCGCTACCGTGGAACAGTTGGTGAAACGCATCGAAACCACGGGAGGCCCGTCTCTTCTGGGTGCAGGCGGACAGCCCTGGCCCGGCCTTGATGTATGCTCCGGGTGCCCGATGATAAAATTTGAAAAAATAAAAAAATGATTTTGATAACGGATTAAAGGAGAAAAAGCACTCCATGAAAAAGCTGTATACTCTCATCTCGTATATCCTGACCGTCATGATTGTTTTGAACGTCTTTTCTGCTTTTGCACAAGCGGAAGATATGCCTGATTCGAAAACCCCTGCTGCCGTTGCCGCCCCGGCGTCCGGAGAAGCAGCCGGCCTCCAGCCCCCGGCAAAGGGAGGAGGCAAACTTGCAGAAGCCATTGCAGCCGCGCCTCAGGGTGCGGATAAAGGCCGGATCGACCATGGAAAGCCAGCCGGATTTCTCGGCATTCCCGGCGGACCTCAAGTTAATGTGGTGCTGGCCCTTATCTGGGCTGTGTGGGTCGGCTGGATTTTCTCCACCGTAGGCGCTTTCGGCGGCGTAATGGCCGGTGTCGGACACATGAGCGTGTTTGGTTTTGGCGAGTATGCAGGTTCTTTTAAAAATACAGCCCCGGACCTGGGTAAAGTCATCACCGACTCCATCAAAGCCTCGAACCAGTTTCTTGTAGGACTTTCGGCAGCCATCAGCTCTTTCAATTATCTGAAAATGAAACGGCTTGTCCTGCCGCTGGCCCTCAGTCTCGGGGCTGGATCTCTTCTGGGCGCCTGGGGTGCTGCTTTCCTTTCAGCAGGCAAACTGGATTTCAAATCGTATCAGGGATACTTTGGTCTGTTCGTTCTGTCTCTCGGCTGCTGGCTGCTCTATGAAACCATGCCGGCCGGACAGAAAAAGAAAAAAACAGCCAAGGAAGCAGCCAAAGCCTTTGAAGAAAACGCACAAAAAATGAAAAACGGGGAAAAGGTTGATCCGGAAAACGTTGGACTCCGTATCAAAAAGCTTTCGCTGACTGTATGCGAATTCACCTTCTTTGGCGTCCTCTTCCGTTTCAACACGGCCATTCCCTTTATCGGCGGCATCATCATCTCCGCTGTGGCTGCATTTTTAGGCGTGGGAGGCGGTTTCCTTCTGGTGCCGTTCCTTACCAGCGTAACCCAACTGCCCATGTACCTCGCTGCCGGCACGTCGGCTCTCGCGGTTCTGATCAGCATGGTCACCAGCATCGCCACACTGATCATGAAAGGTACACCCATTGACTGGATGCTCATCGGCATTGAGCTTGTAGGCGTAGCCATCGGCTCCATCATCGGCCCGATCACCAGCAAGTATTTTTCCGATGTCACCCTGAAACGGATCTTTATCGTGCTTGCATTCTATGTGGGCGTTGGGTACTTCATGGCCGGATTCTTCGGCATCAAAATTCCGGGTGTCTGATGGATTTCATAGATGATCTGATAACTAAATTCACTTTCGGAGCGGGTACAGTGCGTCCGCTCCGAAAGTCGAAACAATCAAGGCTTTATGACATTTTCTGATTTTTTTCTGATTCTCGATAGCTGGCTCATTGCCCCGTTCCGCTGGTTCACACCGGCCTGGGCTGGATTTCTTTTCGGAACCTTTGTTCTTGCGCTTCAAAGCCTTTTACTTGGCCGGTTCTCTCTCTTTATCCTGGAAAAAGTCCAACGCCGCATGCAGTACCAGTGCGAAGAAGAAACAACCAGACGCCAGCAGCTTGCCCTGGCTGCCATTGCAGCCCACGATAAAAAAGCCTATCTTGCCCAGAACTGTCTTGCTCAGCAAGCGTACGGAAAATCCATGGCACTTGCCGTGGGAAGATTCAGCGCATCCCTGTGGCCCGCCGTCATGGCTCTGTCCTGGATGGGAAGCCGTTTCAGTCATACCCCGTTTTCTCTTCCTCTCACAATAGGAGGCGATCCGGTTGCTGTTTCTTATGCTTTTCTTTTCATTCTTTTTTTCATCATTACCCATCTGTTGCTTAAATGTGTAAAAGGAATGCCTAAACTCACGGCGGCAAGCTGACTACTGCAGCAATTGAACAACACTGCCAAAATTCTGAAGCGTCTGGGCGGCAAAAGGAGTTTCCGATACCGTGTCCAGTAGTTCGGCAACATTCCGCCCCGCTGCTTCGAGTTCGTCCTTCTGCTCCCGGATATACGACCGCATGATGTCCGCGCTGTACTCCGGATGAAACTGAACGCCCCAGGCCCAGCCTCCAACACGAAAAGCATGATTGGGTTCATATTCATTTGCTGCCAGACGAACTGCTCCTGCCGGCAGACGCAACACTGTCTGCTCATGGGTGGCTTGGACGAGAAAGGATTGCGGAAGCGACTGAAAAACAGGATCATTGACGCAATCCGGAAGTAATTGAACCGCTACGGTTCCAATCTCTTCGCCATGGGGATGGAAGCCGACCTGACCGCCTGCGGCTTGGGCCAGCAGTTGATGTCCATAGCAGATGCCGAAGAAAGGCGTGTCCATATGGAGTAAAGACCGAATCCATTCTTCCAGCCTGACACTCCATGCCAGATTATCCGTTACCATCGAATGTGATCCGGTAATCACTGCGCCTGCGCACTCCTCTACGGAAGGGAGCTCCGCTCCATTTTCAGCATCCACAATATCGATTTCCAGATCCGTTATCCCGAGTGTCGACGTTGTCCATTGGTCAAAGTCGCCGAACTGTTTTGCCGTGGCCGGAAATGTGGTTCCTGCTTTAATAATGTATAGTCTCTTCATCTTCCTTCTCTACTTAATGAAAAAATCAGCCGGACCTTCTTCCATTTTTCTTTCTGATCCCTGGAGTTTGCCTTCTAAACATAATCTCTTGTGGAACATGAGGTCGACCAGGTCACCAATAAGTTGATATCATAAAGACAAGGTGCTATAAAGAAACATTTTCCTTTTTTAAAATTCATGTTTTTCACCTCAAAATGGATTATGTAACGGAAAGAAAATGATTTCCTCATTCTGCTTGGGCACACTCTTTTCACTTTATAAAAGCATAACAGGAGATAGAAAATGCTGCGTATTTTCAACCATGAAATCATGGCTCCCGACAATTTTGTTGTTACGGTTGAACTGGTTCCGGGACGTGAGCCCACCGGCAGAACAACCGATACAATTCTTGGAATTGCTAAAGATGCCTTTGCTGACGGTCGTGTGTGTGCGGTTTCCATAACCGATAATCCAGGAGGGAACCCTTCCTTAAGCCCGGATGTACTTGGATATGAAATTTTTAAACAAGGACTGGATGTCATTGTCCATTTTACATGCAGGGACATGAACCGGGTCGGTATGGAAAGCCGGACCCTTCAACTGGCACGGATGGGAATAAAAAATATTCTGGCACTGACCGGAGATTATACGGGCAAAGGTTTTGGCGGACGAGGAACCCCTGTGTTTGATCTGGATTCCGTAATCCTTACTTCCATGCTGAAATCCCTGAGCGGCAAACTGGCCGCATCCGGTGATCCGGAAGAGTTTTTTACAGGTTGTGCTGTCTCACCATTTAAAACCACGGAAGCGGAATGCTACGCGCAATATAACAAACTGGACAGAAAAATTGAGGCCGGAGCTTCTTTTGTAATTACACAACTGGGATATGATACAGAAAAATTCCAGGAACTCATGAGATATCATAAACAGAATATAAACAACCATATTCCAATAATCGCTTCCGCCTACCTGCTGAGTCCCCGATCCGCCAAAGCCATGTACAAAGGGAAGGTACCGGGCGCTTATCTCTCCGATAATCTATATGAAAACGTCATGAAGGAATGGAAAACGCCCAGGCAGGGATTGAAAGCCGCCATTGAACGGACGGCAAAGCTTGGTGTGATTTTAAAAGGACTGGGATATCGGGGGATCCACATTGGCGGGGTTCATAAAAGTTTTAAAACCGTTGCCGCCATTCTGGACCGGATGGATGAAATCCAGAATTCCTGGCAGGATTTCCTGCATGAATTCAATCCCCATCATGAGAAAACCTGTTATATGTTTTCGAAGCAGAAAATCGAAGCAGCTCCGATATCGGTGAAAGATGATCTGAAAAGCAAATTTTTCGATCTCTTGCCTTATACGCTATTGAATGCTGCGCATGGTCTTTTTTTTAACAAAAAGTCTTTTCTGGCGCCGATCTTCAAAAAAATCGCCGGCATGATCGATCAAAACGGTAAAGCATGGCTGCTGAAATATCTCCTTGAAGACCCGGTTAAAATTATACTTCTATCCTGCCAGAGCTGCGGAGACTGCGGTATTCAGCATGTCGCATTCCAGTGCCCCGAGTCTGGATGCCCCAAACACACCCGAAACGGCCCCTGCGGAGGAAGCCGGGACGGGTATTGCGAGGTTCACCCGGACAGACGCTGTATCTGGGTCCGGGCCTATGTCCGATTACAATACAGCCATGCAACCGGAACCTTTATAAAACAAACCGTCCCTCCAAGGAACTGGGCACTGGACAAGACCTCGTCCTGGATCAATTTCCACCTTGAAAGGGACCATCAGAAATAACAATCCCCATCATCATTCTGACCAAACTGTTCAATGAATTCGGATTGACAGCCTATATCGGAATGATTGTTTCTCCGGTGATGGAGCTGATCGGGCTTCCGGGAAGCATGGAATTTGTATGGGCAACCGCCATGCTGACAAATCTCTATGGGGTGATGATTGTTAATGGCTTCTGGTCTATGTGGGTAATAGGGGGAATGCAAAAATTTATTGTACATTTTCCTGATCATCATTGTTCTGCTGCTGGTCATCGGGGCCAAATCAATCCTTATCCGGAACGGATTGATATGCTGTTCGACAATGGAAATGTCAGGGTAAAATTTTATTGACCTTCCAAACCCACGCTTATATTCTTACTTAAAGCTTACTAATGTTTTGGAGAATTCTTTCTGCTCAACTATTCATAGACCAGCCGGTGCTGAATATTAATACGGCGTGAAAAGGCGCCTGCCAAATCGCCAACAAGCTTTTCGTAGAAAGGAGGGGTCTGATCAGGATTGTCACACAAAATTTTGATTAATTGTTCAGCCTTAGCCTTGAGCCCGGAAGCTGAAAGCTTTTTAGCATCTTTTTGAGCCTGTTTGGTAAATATTAC
>CAMBQS010000235.1 GCA_945870015.1 Desulfocicer vacuolatum DSM 3385 | reverse complement strand
TATACAGATACTCCCGCTCGCCATAGGTTCGGATATCCCGATACAGGACATACACATTCATGTCTGGATTCAGTTTCTTGAGCTCCAATGCATTGTCAATGGAATGTGTACAGCAAACCCTTGAACAATAAGGTCTGTCCGGCTCTCTGGAACCGACGCATTGAATGAACACAGCGGATTCCATCTTCTGTAAAACAGGATCCTTTTCAATCAGTTTCCGGTCCAGTTCAAGGCTTGTAAGAATACGGTCATCCTTTCCATAACTGTATTCCGAAGGGACAAGCGAGGTTGCACCCGTAGCCATGACAGCGACACCGTGTTCAATCGATTGCGTATTTCCATTGGATGAAATGGTTGTCTTGAAATTACCGACAAACCCTTCCACATCCTGTAAGGTTGTATTCAGATGAACGTGAATCTTGTCATTCTTCATGACATCCTGAATCAGACTGGTAAGCTCCGTCTGGACATCCTCCCCTTTTGCGGTTTTGTAGAGATTCAGCGCCTGCCCTCCCAGCTTTGAATCCCGCTCAACCAGATGGGTTTCATACCCCTGATTTGCAAGGCTGCGTGCTGAAATCATCCCGGATATTCCACCACCAATCACCAGGCTGGTCTGGTTGACCTGAAGTTCCGCTTCTGTAAGCGGCTGCATGAGGGCGACCTTGGACACTCCCATCCGGACAAGATCCTTAGCCTTTGCCGTTGCCAGTTCCGGATTGTTTTTATGAACCCATGAATCGTGATTTCGGATATTCACCATCTCAAACAGATACTTGTTCAGACCGGCATTCAGAAGAGTTTCCTGAAACAGCGGTTCATGCGTTTTCGGCGTACAGGCGGCAACGACTACACGGTTCAGATTCTTGCTCTTGATGATATCGGCCATGGAATCCTGGGTATCCTGGGAACAGGAATAAAGGTTGTCGCTCACATACTCCACATAAGGAAGTGTGGCGGCATAATCGCGTACCGCAGGAACATTCACCACCCCGGCAATGTTGATTCCGCATTTGCAGACAAATACACCAATCCTGGGACGGTCTCCGGTAACATTGGTTTCAGGGATAACCTCCTTCTCCTTTGTTTCTGTATTTCTTGCGCTGCACAGCATCTCACCGGCAGATGCCGATGCTGCACTTGAATCCACAACCGCCTGGGGAATATCTCTCGGCCCCTGGAATGCCCCGCAGACAAAAATGCCTTTTTTCGAAGTAGCGACTGGTTCAAACGTGGTGGTTCTGGCAAAGTTCCCCGGAGTAAGCTCGATACCCAGTTTTTTCGATAATTCAATGGTCTCAGGTGATGTCTCAAGACCAACCGATAGAACAATCATATCAAATATTTCAGTTTTTGCTTCACCGGTTTCACTCACATACCGGATCTCAAGATCTTCCGAACCGGCTATTGGAGTCACACTGTGTACCCGGCTTCTCAAAAAGCGGATGCCATGATCCTCTTTTGCCCGGTTATAAAAACGCTCAAAATCCTTTCCATGCGTTCGCATATCCATATAGAAGACCGCACAATCCAGATCGTAATCCGCATGTTCTTTTGCAATCACCGCTTCCTTGATGGCATACATGCAGCAAACAGAAGAGCAATATGCGTGGTCACATTTGTTTATATCCCGGGAACCCACACACTGAAACCAGGCGATTTTTTTCGGTTCTTTATGATCGGACAGTCTCACAAGGTGTCCGCCTGTAGGCCCGGAGGCAGAAAGAACACGCTCGAACTCCATCGCGGTAATCACATTGGGATGATTCGCATAATCATAATTATCAAACCTGGAAGGATCAAATGGCTGAAAGCCGGGAGCCAGTATAATCGCCCCGACATTCAGCTCAACGATTTCATCCTGCATGGAATGATCAATTGCATTCACACCGCAAAATTCCGTACATACCTTGCAGCCGCCGGTTTTAAAATGCATACAGACATCGCGATCAATAGCCGGCGTATTCGGAACAGCCTGCGCATATGGGACATATACCGGTTTCCGGCCTTTGAGGCCCATATCATATTCGGATGGGATCTGTATTGCATTCTTTTTAGTGATTTCCCGTGCGATTTTTTCAAGTGTAATATGACCTGTCGGACAGACAGAGGCACAAGCGCCGCATGCCATACAGATATCCGTCTGGACATGAAAAGGAGTATCCACTTTCATCTCCACACCACGTCCGGTAAGACTGATGGCATTGTTCCCCATTTTTTCACACATACGGGTACACAAACCACACAGAATACAGTCATCCCCTTCTTTTTTAAAACGTGGCTCATCAATGCCATATTTTGCTGCCAGTTTTTGTAAAACCGGTACATCCGGACACCTTGCAAGCAAAAGCTCTACAATAAGTTTCCGGCCTTGATGAACGGTCTCTGAATCTGTGTTCACCTCCATGCCTTCCCAAATGGGATAATTGCATGCCGTAACATATCGTGACCTTCTTCCATCAAAAAGTTCTACGGTACACAGGCGGCACATTCCGGCAGGTTCCAAGGCTTTATGATGACACAGTGTCGGTATTGCAACGCCATACTTTTCTGCGACCTGAAGGATATATTGTCCTTCTTCTCCTTGGACTGTTTTACCATTCAGCTTGAACGTGACCATAAGTAATACTATCCTTTATAATTATCGAATGACAATTGCGCCAAATTTACAACCATCGTAACAAATGCCACATTTTATACATTTTTCCTGATCAAGAACATGGAGCTTCTTCTTTTTCCCGGTGATTGCCTCTTGCGGACACTTCCGTGCACAAACACCGCATCCTGTGCAGGCATCTTTATCTATTTCATAGTGAAATAACGGTTTGCATACACCGGCAGGACATTTTTTATCCCGTATGTGCGCCTCATATTCATTTCTGAAATAATGAATCGTCGTTAAAACAGGATTGGGGGCGGATGTGCCCAGCCCGCAAAGAGAAAACTTCTGAATCATGCTCCCAAGTTCTTCCAGAAGTTCAATATCGCCCTCCTTGCCGTTTCCTGCACAAATTTCAGTCAGGATATCGAGCGCCTGCTTAATCCCTTCCCGGCAGGGGTTGCATTGTCCGCAGGATTCCTCTTTTAAAAAATCAAGAAAATAGCGAGCCACATCCACCATGCAGGTATCCTGATCCATAACAATCATACCGCCGGAACCCATAATGGAACCAACCTCAGCAAGCTGCTGATAGTCAACCGGAATATCAAGCAGATTTTCCGGTATGCATCCGCCGGATGGCCCGCCGGTCTGAACAGCCTTGAACTGCTTTTTCTTGGGAACGCCGCCGCCCATGTTGAATACAATTTTCCGCAGGGTAATGCCCATCGGTACCTCGATCAGACCGGTATTGCATACCTTTCCCACCAGACTGAAAGCTTTGGTTCCCTTGCTTCTCTCTGTTCCCATGCCGGCATGCCAATCCGCACCTTTTAAAACAATAGCCGGCACATTGGCATAGGTCTCCACATTATTCAGGTTTGTTGGGCTGTTCCGGAAACCTTTTTCAACAGTATGAACATATTTTGCCCTGGGTCTTCCTACATTCCCTTCCAGAGACGCCATTAACGCCGTTGATTCACCACAGACAAATGCTCCCGCACCCGTTGAAATCTTGATTGTGAATGAAAAATCAGATCCTGCGATATTTTCTCCCAGCAAACCATAATCGGTTGCCTGGCGGATTGCTGTTACCAATCGTTTAACAGCCAGTGGATATTCATTTCGAACATAAATATATCCCTGTCTCGAACCAATAGCCAGACCCGCAATCAGCATTCCCTCGATCACAGTATGCGGATCTCCTTCAAGAATGCTGCGATCCATATATGCGCCGGGATCACCTTCATCCGCATTGCAGATGATATACCTGTCACCATGATGTTTTGCACAGGTTTCCCATTTTATACCGGTCGGGAAACCTCCGCCCCCCCGTCCTCTCAGCCCGGAGTTCTTGATGATCTGGATAACCTCTTTGGATTGTTTCTTCTCAATCAATTGAACCAGTGCAAAATAACCTTTTTTAGCAATATAATCTTCTATGGCATCCGGATCGATATAGCCACAATTCCGTAAGGCAATTTTAACCTGGCCTTTATAGAATGGTATATCCGATAAAAACGGTATATTCGAAAGGGGTTCAATATTTTCAACCGGATTGGGTATTTCTTCCAGAATACAGCGGGGGTCTTTGATTTGACCAAGAATCATTTTTTTATCTTTGATAAAATCATTATCCTGATACCCCTTTATCACATCAACGATCTTGTCTTCCGTGATATTCCGGTACATCACACGAGGCTTGCCTTTTGTAAAAATCTCAACAAGCGGTTCTTCTTCACAAAAACCCATACATCCTGTCTGAAAAATCTGAACTCCGCTTCCCTCGGGAAACTCTTTCCGAGCCTTTTCAAATGATGCTTTTGCTCCGGCTGCTATACCGCATGAAGCCATACCGATATTTACTCTGATTGCATCCGGAGTATACAGTTCTTTTGCATATTTTTGGCTTATCTTCTCTAAATCCTTTACAGAATGGATTTTCATAATTTCTGCCTCTATTCGTATTGATCCAGGGTGCTCTTCACTGCATCCGATGTTATCCGACCGTGCATGTCTTCATTGATTTTAACAACAGGCCCCAGGCTGCAACAACCAATACAGCGGACGGATTCAAGGGTATACCGTTTGTCCTCAGTTGTCTGGCCATCACCGATTTTCAATATTTCCTCAATTCTTTCACGAACACGCTCTCCCCCCCTCACATGACAGGCCGTTCCAAGGCAGATCGATATAATATTTCTGCCACGCGGTTCAAGGCTGAAAGTGCTGTAGAAAGTACATACACCATAAATTTTGCTGAAGGGAACACCAATTTTTTCAGAAAGGTATAAAAGAGCTGGTCGAGGTAAATAGTTAAAATGCCGTTGAATGGCTTGAAGAATCATAATCAGATTCTCTTGATCACTGCTGAATTCATCCTCAATGATCCGGTCTAGTTGCAGATAATCAATATCCTCAGTTTGATTTTTTGATAGAGAACTTGCTGCACTCATGTAAAACTCCTAAGTTTCTGATCAAATTTGCATCCATCTTTCATATTCATTTTAAGCCGCTGTAACCTGTTGAGTAACCGGGCAGTTCTCAACACAGGCACCGCATCCGGTACAAAGATCCATCTTGATGCTTCGTGCCCGTTTTTTAATTTTAACCGTAAAATTTCCAGGAGAACCATTTACAGATTCAAGATCAGAGTATGTAATCAGTTCAATATTCAAGTGCCGGCCGACCTCGACCAGTTTAGGTGAGATAATTCACATGGCACAGTCATTGGTGGGAAAAGTCTTGTCAAGCTGAGACATGATTCCACCAATGGAAGGTGACTTCTCAAGAAGATAAACATAGTATCCGGAATTGGCCAGATCCAAGGCTGACTGCATGCCGGCAATCCCACCACCAACGACCAGTACGGATCCGATAATATTGTTTGGCATCGTTTCAATCTCCTGAAATTTACAACAGGTGATCAGAAATCCTTTCAAGGATCATTGTGATATGCTGAAAAGGACTCTGAATTGTAAAAAACCGTCCGCTTCTTCATGGTTTCAAAATCATTACCCGGAGAAACTCAAGCAAGTGATTTAGATATATGTTCAAAAAAAACTTGTCAATAATTTTTAAAATTTTTAATATACACTTAAAATCAAATAAAAAGCATAATGGCGGTTATGAGCATAACAATGCATCAATTTTTTTAAAAAATGAAGTTATATGGCGGGGATCAGACAAATATGGAAGACAATGAAACGCAATTTTTTCAGGGTCATTCAGCACACTATCTTGAAATGGCCCTCCGGACGGATAAAAGAGGCATTA
>CAMBQS010000234.1 GCA_945870015.1 Desulfocicer vacuolatum DSM 3385 | reverse complement strand
ATTGAGTTATCATTTGTTTATGTCAGAATATCAATATACAGCGTATTTTGAAAATGAGGTTTTACGAAAAAGACCATATTTGCAAAAAGAATGGTGTATAAGGGTTATTCAAAACCCGTTTAAGGTTGAGAGGCAGGAACATAATCGTTTTCGATTTTGGGGAGAAATTGAAGAATTGGATGGTCGTTTTTTAAGAGTAATAACTCTTTGATGATAAAATGACGATCCATAACGCCTTTCCAGACAGGAGGTTTAAACCATGAAATTGAATTATTATCCGGAAACCGATTCTCTTTATATTGATTTGTCATCTAAGCCCAGCAAGAAAAGTGTGGAAATTTCAGAAGGCATCGTATTGGATTATGATGACAAGGGGAATATTACCGGAATTGATATTGATAATGCCAGCAATAAAGTTGATCTCAATGAAATTATTTTAAATAAACTTCCGGCAAAACAACAATCAATAACTGCATAATCCCCAATAAGCGACTATCATCAGCGCCAGTTTCAAAAGTCTCTTGTTGTCATTCCGGCGAAAGCCGGACACACAGTGAAGCGCAGCGCTATCCAGTATTTTTAATTCTTTTCTGGACAAGCTTGCCGCCCATGCGGCTGTGTTGACCCGAGTTCGGTAAATAACTATGAGTTATCAAAAATTGTCAATGATACATAGCCACCCTCCTAAAGTAATAGTTCCTGAGATTTTCCCACCCTGCCAAAAATCCAAACCGGTAATCTTCCGGTAGGCACAATGGAGATAACCATACCATTCCTTAGCAATTGCAACCATTCGCAGGATCAACTACTACAGTTCAATCCGGATGAACCGATGCTTATCCTGTTGCATGGCTGCAATGGGTCTGCCGGCAAGTTTCTGGCCCTTGCCAATGTATTCGCTTTTCATGGGCAACAAACAGCTTGTTTTAATTATAATGACCGCGACAGCATGATGACCAGTTCCGCCCAATTCATCCGGGCGATACGAGTTCTCCGTGAACACATGAATAATCCAAAAATAACGGTAATCGCCCATAGCCAGGGCGGCCTTGTTGTCCGTAAAGCGTTGATTCGGGAACGGACAGAAGCCTCCCAATGGGAACAAGATATTGAACTGCACCTGATTATCATTTCTGCCCCCTTTGCGGGCATATCTGCCGCAAAATATTGTGGCTCCAATGTCGCCCTTTTTTTATCCTTAGGCGCAAGCATTCCCATTTGCCAGATGATTACCGGCGATAAATGGAGTGAAATTCACCATTCATCCGACTTTATCCAACAACCCTGGACCCTGATTGATCCGGTGGATTATTATCTGAAAATCGTCACAGATGAGCGGGAAAGTCGTCTGTATCAAAATGAGGCGGGCGAGTGTATTGAGAATGACTATATATTCACTGTTGATGAGCAATATTTCACCAAAGTGGATATCGACCCTATGCTGGTGAATGTTGAGGTTAATGCCGGTTATATGGAAATTGTGGGCGATGAGAATATTATTCCCACCAAGCTGATCTATGTTCTGCAGAAGCAGGGCATCATGAATCCAACACCGCCGTCGTCCAAAAAAGAACTGGTAAAGCTTCTTGAAATGCTATATTAGAACTGCTCTCCATATGGCCGTTGCTCAAAGGAAGAGAGGAGATTGAATTGTCCATGGATAGAACCACGAAAATTCGCAATAAAATAGAAGAACTTTTCATCAGCCGGAAACTGGCAGTACTGGCGACGAGCAATGCCGGGCAGCCCTATACCAGCCTGGTTGCCTTCTGGGGGACAAATGACCTGAAGTATCTTTATTTCGTAACCCCCAAAACCACCCGTAAATTTGCCAACCTTTCAAATGATAACCGGGTATCCATGCTCATCAACAATGCCATCAACGCAGATGATGATTTTCATGATGCGATATCGGTTACCGCTATCGGAGCATCAGAGGAGATTTCCGGCTCTCTGAAAGAAGAGGTATTAATCCATTACTTAAACAGGCACCCCTTTTTGGAAGAATTTGCCCGGTCGCCTACCTGCGCCCTGATCCGTGTAACCGTAGTCTCCTACTATATGGTCGAAAAATTTCAAAGTGTTATGGAACTTCATATAAAATCATGAAACAGATATTGCTTCCCCAATCTGTTTCTGAAAATGAGGTTTTCCAGGAATTTGCACGACCAATTGAAAGAAGCGGTTGAAATACATTTTACAGGCAAATCTGAGGTTGAACACCAGACATCTGCTAAGAAACAACAGCCAAACCCGTTATTGGATATTCTTCAGAAGTTGGACGTTGGCCCGGTAAAACAACCCCTCGACCAGAAAACAAAAATACAGAAATATATCGTCAGCCCGCGATAATTGGTAGGACAACCAGCCGGTCCCGGGTTGTCCAAGGGCCGTGCCCGGGTGATTCACCGGCATCTGGATTTACAGGCATTTAAGCATGGCGAAATCCTGGTCTGCGATGCGGTTGACCCCAATATGACGTTTGTGGTGCTCCTTGCCGCCGGCGTTGTCGAACGCCGGGGCGGCATGCTCATCCATGGGGCCATTATCGCCCGTGAATACGGTTTGCCGAGCGTGACCGGCATACCGGATGCCACGACGTTGATTCGGACCGGCTATCAGATTACCGTTGACGGATTTTTGGGTATCGTCACGATTTCCCGACCCGGAAGCCGTAAAATAAAAAACCATTTACAAATCGGTTTTTATCCATATCTTTTAGTAACGGCTTTATGTAAAATAAGATTCGAGTGATTGCAAAATTACCGGATCAAACCGCTGCCCTGAAAATCAAACCGGCAGCAAAAAGGAGGGTTGTGAATGACTTTACAAGAATACTTTGAAAATACAAAAGGTTTTGGCATTTTATCCACAGCGGACCAGGACGGCAAAGTCGATGCCGCGGTGTACTCCCGGCCCCATGTTTTTGAGGATGGCACGATCGGATCGATTATGCGGGATCGCCTCACCCATGAGAACCTGAAAACCAATCCCCATGCGGTTTTTTTATTTATGGAGGAGGGGAAAGGATACCGGGGCAAGCGGCTGTTCCTGACGAAAATCAAAGAGGAAACCGACCCGGATCTGATCCAATCCTTGTGCCGCCGATGTTATCCCAATGAACTTCAAGTCCAGGAACCACGTTTTCTCGTGGTGTTTAAAGTTGACAAGGAATTACCTTTGATTGGCTCCGGTGGCGAATAGCGGGATTTATCCCAAAAGGCTGCCAGCCAGGCCAAAGGGGTTGGCCCTGAAAGCGGGCTATGATAAATTGGGGGCAATCGCGCTTGAGAACCACTGTCGATTTAATAAACGTTTAACGAAGAATGAAGCTGAGATGATCATTCATTACAGGAGGTGTTGAATGTCTTACGATTTTACGGCGAATGAAATTTTTGAGACGGCAATTCGAATAGAAGAAGGTGGTGCAAACTTTTACCGGAGAGCTGCGGAATTGCAAACCGATGAACAGAACCGGGATTTTCTGCAAAAACTGGCTGCCATGGAAGATGCCCATAAAACGGCATTTATCGAAATACAGAAAGGTGTCACAGAAGCGGAAAAAAGTACTACGGTATTTGACCCCAATGACGAATCATCGATGTACCTTGCTGCAATGGCTGATTCCCATGGCGGTGAAGGCAGTCCTTCAGCAGCCAATGCCCTCACCGGTCAGGAAACCATGGAAGAAATTCTAACCATCGCCATCGGACTGGAAAAGGAATCCATCCTTTTCTATTTAGGGCTTCGGGATCTGGTCCCCCCCAAATTTGGTCAGATGAAAGTAGATACCATCATAAAAGAGGAACGAAAACATGTTATCCAACTGGATACCTTATTGAGAAAAAAGAAGTCCTCTTAAGTTCAAGCGATACGTGGCAGGATAGATGCACAACCATATGCGAATGTACTGGGTTAAAAAGATTCTCGAATGGTCCAACGCCCCTCAGGACGCTTTTCAAACCGCCATTTGCCTGAACAATAAATATTTTATCGATGGAAGAGACCCGAACTCCTATGCAGGTGTATCCTGGGGATTCGGTTTGCATGACCGTCCGTGGAAGGAACGCCCGATCTTTGGGAAGGTGCGCTATATGAATTCGGCGGGCTTGCGAAGAAAATGTGATATCGGCGCCTATGTGGATAAAGTCAATCGCATGGTGCAATGAAAAACACTGAAATTTAATCTGCGTGTTTGCATAAAATACTGGTGGCCCTTTTTTGGGGTTGCGCTATACGGAGAAAAGATGAAATATTGTTCGAATTGTGGAAATTTGCTTGAATGGATTATCCCTCCCGGCGATGACCGGCCCCGTCATGTCTGTCAAAGCTGTGAAACGGTTTACTACCAGAATCCGAAAATGGTTGTCGGCTGCATTCCGGAATGGCAGGACAAAATCATACTCTGCCGCCGCAATATTGAGCCGCAGAAAGGTTTATGGACGCTCCCTGCCGGTTTTCTTGAGAACGGTGAGACAATCGCCGACGGAGCCATTCGGGAAACACGGGAGGAAACCGGTGCAACCGTAGTGGAACTGAAGCCTTATCTGCTTTTTGACATTGTCCATATTCAGCAGTTGTATATGATGTTCCGGTCCCGCCTGCTATCCCCTGAATTCCACAGTACACCGGAAAGTTCTGAAGTAAACCTGTTTTCTCAGAAAGAGATCCCGTGGGGGGAGATTGCCTTTCGGGTCATGGATAAAACATTGCAAATTTATTTTACCGATAAGCAATCCGGAAAATTCGACTTTCAAATACAGGAGATTGAGGCTCCTTATGATTAAAAAAATCAACAAGCCAACGATTATCGAAGCAGCTGGGAATAAGCCGAAAATTAAGGAGTTACGAACCTTTCTTGACTCTTTTGCTACACCGGATATAATATAGTAGCGTTCCTACCGACTGCTGTCGCATTGATTTACATTGGATAAAGAAAGGTAAACTTATGAACAAAACACTAACCATAGCGATTATAATTGGCTTTGCAACTCATTTATTTGCTGAAGATAACAAGCCAAACCCATCCCCAAAAGTCATGCAGAAAAATATTTCAGTCAAAAGTCCTATCTACGATATTCCTCAAGAAGCAATCATAGCAAGGGCTTATATAGATAAGGAAAAAATGATTCCGGTTTATACGGAAATACATACCGCTATATACCAAAACGAAAAGCTGCGAACTTCCCAAAATGACTATCTTGATCTCAGTGGAAAAAAAATTGCGGAATTAAACTCAGACTATTCAAAAAGCCTCATGATGCCGACGTATATTTTTCGAGACTTAAGAACCGGCGCTGAAGAAGGGTTGCGTTGGGAAGACGGACAATACCAGATCTTCCGAAAGAAAAAAGGAGAGCCCGAAGAAGTCAAACTTTTGGATAGTGTAGAAAATACTTTTTCCTGTCAGGGATGGCACTATTACCTGCTTGCCAATCTAGATCGTTTAAAAAAGAACCCAATTATGATGAAGCTCATTTTTCCATCGAGACTTGATTACTATAGTTTTCGAATCCGCCCCTTGGACACCACGGAAAACATATTGAAACTGCGACTTGAATTCGATAGCTGGATTATTCGTCTGTTTGCACCTCATCTGGATATCACGTATGATAAAAAGAAAAGAAAAATAGTCGAATATTTTGGACCATCAAACATCCTTACTGACAAAGATGAAATTCAAAATGTGTACATCTTTTACGAATGATGAAGGTGTCCGTATCCGGAATAATCATTGACCAATAACGCCACGTCTTTAAAGTTCCCTGTTGTTCGTGCTTTTTGATGTGAAACGTTTGGGCGGCATCAAAATTTGAGAATGGTTTCAGGCGGAGCGCCTTCAGATTTTCTGGTTTTTATCATTCTGTTTATGAAGCAGACGAACCTTTCCCA
>CAMBQS010000233.1 GCA_945870015.1 Desulfocicer vacuolatum DSM 3385 | reverse complement strand
AATCCTCTGCTTTCCAGCAGCGCGCCGATTGCAGCGGAAGCAAGCCCTTTACCCAAGGAAGAAAGAACACCACCGGTAATAAAAATAAATTTTGTATTAAAGCCCATATCATTCCCTTTCAAAAGCCTAATGGTATTGGAAGTTACGGTTGTAGAAGTGAATCAGTCAAATCTTCTTTTTAAATCCTCAATTGATTGTTGAACATCTTTTAATTCGTCTGTTTGATCTTGCCCATATGAGTCAGGAGCCGCAGTCGGATAAACAGCTTTCAGATGATTGATGTTAAAAAAATTATCATCATAATCTGAGTTCAATGTAACGGAAAGGGCATCGATTTTTCTAAGAAGCATATTATCGGTATAGGTTTCAATCTGCATTGGATAATATGCGGTTTCAGTTTTCATCCAGTTCAGATATCTGAATTCAATAATTTTTTTCCGGTTCGGATCGAATTGGTTCAGAATCAGGAGTCGGGTTGGAAGAAAAGACTCCTTTTCTATCCAGAGCTGAGGGCGGGTTTCATCCGGGTATACAGCGCCGATAACGTAAAATAATTGGTTTTTGAAACGGCCGAGGCTGGAAACGGCCAAATCAATACCCAAGAAAACCAACCTCTCTTGCAGCCGTTCAGGATTTTGGAAAAGAAATGGATCTTTATAATATTCCAAAGGATCTTCAACTGTTGATGATATGTTCTTATTGACAATCGTGATGGCAGCATCATGGGAAAAAAGATAAATCTTGCTCATGTCCTCTGTGATAATATCAGACCGGAACTGTTCAGGAATCTTATAATGTATAGTTTCCTGAAATACTTCCGGATTATCCGGATTATCATGAACTGTGAGATTCTGTGTTACGGAGAGATTTGCCGGCGCCCCCATTTTCCTTATCGAAAGATTCAGAATCTGGGGGACTGTAAGGGAATACGCACCGGCTACCTCTGGTGACAACATTACGATCTGGAAGAGCAGGGAGAGCAGCACAATTCTTTTCAGAAGAATGACCGGCATATAATGTTTTTTACATCCCATGGATTAATTAAGCCTGTGCTGACCACTATTCTGTAATAAAGATATTATCTGAAAATTTGGCTGCATCTCCAAGGTCTTCTTCAATTCGGATAAGCTGATTGTATTTGGCAACCCGGTCGGATCTGGACATGGAACCGGTTTTAATTTGGCCGCCGCTCACACCGACAACAAGATCGGAAATAAAGGTGTCTTCGGTTTCTCCGGACCGGTGTGAAATGACTGTTGTGTAGCCGGCTTGCTTGGCCATTTCAATCGCATCCAGTGTTTCCGTGACCGTACCGATCTGATTCAGTTTGATCAGGATAGAATTTCCAATACTGGCTTCTATGCCCTTTTTGAAAATTTCTGGATTTGTTACAAAGATATCATCTCCGACAATCTGGATCGATGCCCCCAGGCGGTCAGTCATTTTTTCCCAATTGTCCCAGTCCTGTTCCGCCAGGCCATCCTCAATGGAAAGAATCGGGTAGTTGTCGATCAATTTTTCATAATAATCAATCATCTCAATTGCGGTCAGGGATTTGTTCTCTGATGAAAGCTGATATTTTCCATCTTTAAAAAATTCACTGGCAGCCGCATCCATTCCAAGGCCAATATCTTTTCCCGGAGTATAACCAGCGGATTGAATCGCTTCCATGATCAATTGAATGGCTGCTTCATTGGATTCCAGATCAGGAGCAAATCCGCCTTCATCTCCCACAGAGGTACTGAGTCCTTTGCCTTTCAGCAGTTTTTTCAGGTTATGAAAGGTTTCCGCTCCCATGCGAACCGCTTCCACAATATTTTTCGCGCCCATCGGTATGATCATAAACTCCTGAATATCAAGATTGTTTGCAGCATGTTCACCGCCGTTGATAATATTCATCATGGGAAGCGGGAGATATCTGGCATTGATTCCGCCCAGATACCGGTAAAGCGGAAGTCCGATTGATTCTGCGGCGGCTCTTGCGGTAGCCATGGAAACGCCCAGAATGGCGTTGGCACCCAGCTTTGATTTGTTGCTGGTGCCATCCAGCTCGATCATGAGCTTATCAACTGTTTCCTGGCTGGCTGCATCCATGCCCAGTATTTCCGGTGCAATGATGTTATTTACATTGTCAACCGCCTTGATGACGCCTTTGCCCACATATCTTTTTTTATCCTGGTCACGAAGTTCCAATGCTTCCCGTGTGCCGGTGGAGGCACCCGAAGGGACAGCGGCCCTTCCGATGGCCCCTGAGGAGGTGGTGATGTCAACTTCAACGGTTGGATTGCCTCTTGAATCCAGAATTTCTCTCGCTTTTACATCAATGATTTCAGTCATTGTTATCCTCCTGGTGTTTTGTTTATTGTATACAAATGAATTGTCTGTAAACAAGGCATGGTATTGACAAATTAAGGTAAACTGATACTATTCTATCAATTTTATGTCAAGCAATTGAATTGCTTATTATACAATTATGATTGGTACTGTGCATGATCCATTGAAGATGGATTCTACTCCATCTGATCAATATTGCAAGTTGGAAATCGTAAAGATGTTTGGTTTGAGATGATTATGGGAGAAAAAATAAAAAATTTATATTATGATGCTCACCTTGTTGCAGCATCCATCCGGCTGTTTGAACATCAGAATCATACACCGCCTTCAATTGAAGATATAAGCCGCATGCTTTCCTTTTCAACAGAGCAGGGTTCTTTGCTGTGCAAGAAAATGAAAGACAGAAATATTATTGATATTGTTGAAGGGGCGTTTGGAACAAAGCTTTATCTGCTCAATCATCTTTTGATTGAAGAGATCAAACAGGAAGAGCCGGAGAGCAGCATCGCTTCCGAGGTAAAAAAATTTCAGGAATCCCAGAAAATGAATGAGCAGAAATTCCAGGCCATTCGTGCGGAGCATAAAAAGAAACAAAAGGATCTTTTTGCTAAGTTGAACGATCAGTTGAAAAAAAATCTTGAAAAATAAAATATCAAATTGAATTGTTTTTTTGATTCAGGCCGTCGTTGAATTTTTTTTCCGCATACCAGTTGATCTGCCGGCAGATTCCTCTGATAATGCTTACTTCCCTGGCCCGTAATTCCAGCCTTGCGAAAAAGGATCGGATATTGTTCATCCAGTGATCCGGGTTCTGAGAGTTCAAAAAGCTGATTCTGGCCAGGATCTCCTGCAATTGGATATACATTTCATCCAGCTCGCGGCGGCTGGCCAGCCGAGGTGTATGGGACGGGGTGTCGGACTTTTGAGCCTTAAACAGCTCATAACAGATCACCATGACCGCCTGGGCGAGATTCAGAGATGAAAAAGCCGCAGTCGGGATATTTACAACACTATGGCAATACTGCAAATTTTCATTGGTCAGCCCCCGATCCTCCGGTCCGAAAAGAACCGCAATTTTATTTTGATCTGACAGGGAGATGATTTTTTTGGCTATCTGTGACGGGTTGGTAAGATTGTAGCGGTGCTTGCCCAACCTTGCCGTTGTTCCGACGATGTAATGGAACGGGGAGAGGGCTTCTTTGAGATTATCATATTGCTGGATACCCTCAACTGCATCAGAAAGAGAATGGGTTGCCATTTTGAGGATCTTATTTTTATCATAATCGTCAGGCGCAATCACACAAAAATTGGTGATGCCCATGTTGTATCCGGCTCTTACCGCAGCCCCGATATTTTCGGGATATCGAGGCTTGTGCAACACAATGGTAATGTTATCAAAATTTCTGTTTTCAGCCATCAGCTCATGATTTCAAAGCTGTTGAAGAAATAACTGATTTCAAAAGCGGCGGTTTCCGGAGCGTCTGAGCCATGTACAACATTTTTTTCGATATCGGTGGCAAAATCTTTCCGGATGGTTCCTTCAGCAGCATCCTTGTAATTTGTCGCTCCCATCAAATCTCTGTATTTTGAAATTACATTGTTGCCTTCCAGCACCATCACCACAACCGGACCGGATGTCATAAAGGTGGTCAGGCTGTTAAAAAAAGGTCTGTCTTTATGCACGGCATAAAACCCCTGAGCCTGTTTTGGGGTCATCTGAATCATTTTTACAGCGATGACTTTTAAATGGTTTTCTTCAAGACGTTTTATAACCTCTCCAATCAGGCCTCGGCTTACACCGTCCGGTTTGATAATCGACAGCGTTCTTTCCATTTTGTTTTTTTCCCTTTTTATATTTGGTTAATTCATAATCATTTTGATGGCCGTCAATACCAAATGTAAAATCGCAAGTCAATAAAGGTTTTCTTTACAATTATCAGCATTTTCGATATGGTATCTTCCGGTTGAAAGAGAATAAAATTTGAAACCTTTAGCATATAGATGAGGAATTGAGAATGCCGATATATGAATTTTTTTGCGAGAAGTGCAACACAATATTCAATTTTTTTTCAAGGTCAGTCGATACAGACAAAAAGCCGGTTTGTCCCAGATGTAAAAAAACAACATTAAAACGACAGATGTCTGTTTTTTCATTTACCGGAAATGCAGGTGAAGAAAATGGCATGGATGATCTGCCTGTGGATGAAAACAGGATGGAAAAGGCAATGCAGATGCTGGCCAGAGAGGCAGAGAATATGAATGAAGATGATCCAAAACAAGCGGCAAACCTGATGAGAAAACTAACGGAAATGACAGGGATGGAACTGGGGTCTGGTATGGAGGAGGCATTGACCCGAATGGAAAAAGGGGATGATCCGGAAGCGATAGAAGCTGAAATGGGGGACCTGCTGGAGGGCGAGGATCCATTTGTCTTGTCTGGTAAAAAAGGCGGTCTTCAATCACATATCCGGAAAACACCGATAAAAGATGATACCCTGTATGACTTATAAGCTCTTGAGATTGTGATGAATTCAGAAATTGTAAACCGAATCAAAATTCAGCAGGATGATATAACGACTCTTGCGGTTGACGCGATTGTAAATGCTGCAAATACATCCCTGTTAGGGGGCGGAGGCGTTGATGGGGCAATACATCGGAAAGCCGGCCCGGAACTTTTGTCCGAATGCAGGAAAATCGGGGGGTGTCCAACAGGCGAGGCCAGAATTACAAAAGGTTATAAACTGAAAGCAAAATATATTATTCATACAGTCGGGCCGGTTTATCGAAAAGGTGGAAACAGCCCTGAACTGCTGCAAAATTGTTATGAAAACAGCTTGAGGCTGGCAGTTGAAAACAATATCAAAACCATTGCATTCCCTGCAATCAGTTGTGGTGTGTATGGCTATCCCATCCAGGAGGCATGTGAAATTGCCATCCATACAACCATCCGGTTCTTGACGGATCATCCTTCGATACAGCAGGTCATTTTTGTTTTATTTTCCCGTGAATACCTGGATGTTTATATGGATTATTTCACCTCTTACAGCAAGAATGGTTAAGAGCCAGTCCCGGCCCGTCACTCAATGTAAAGAAAGGGAGTCTTTGGATCCCTTTTGATCATTGACAAAATCAATAACAATGACTAAAATTATCAACAGGAGCAATCAGTGGTTACAGATGATTTTTATTCATTTGTAACTGATATTTTTTTTATAGAGGAGGAAATTCAATGGTTGAAGTTACTGAAATGGCGACAAAACAGATCGCTGACTATTTCAAGGATAAAACAGTGACGCCGATTCGGATCTTTTTGAATGAAGGCGGATGAGGCGGCCCATCCCTTGCCATGGCTCTGGATGAGCCTAAAGATTCTGATAATGTTTATGATGTGGATGGATATCAATATATTGTTGATAAGGATTTTTTGAAAAAAGCGGCACCAATCAAGGTGGATTTTAAGGAAATGGGATTCAGTATCTCTTCCAGCATCGTGCTGGGTGCAGGGTGCAAGAGCTGCGGAACAGGCACCTGCGGATAAACATCGGGTCCGTTCAACACAATCCATGTGAACAATATCCATAATTCGTT
>CAMBQS010000232.1 GCA_945870015.1 Desulfocicer vacuolatum DSM 3385 | reverse complement strand
TGGAAACAGCAAACCAATATCTGAAAAATTATCCAAAGGGTCAATTTCACCCGGAAGTTGAAAAAACAATCATGGAGATGGAAGAACCCTATTTTAATCTGGTCCGGCAGGAAATAACCATGCAGGAAAAGCAAAAAAACTGGAAAGCCTGTATTGACTTGTGTGATCGGTATGTTTCCTATTTCCCGGAGAGCAAACACGAAAACCAGTTGACAGGTGAACGATACTTTTTTACCAAACAGCTTGAAAAGACAACGCTGCTTCATCAATTGGCTAAAAAAGTGGAAATGAAAACAGATGACCCTGATGCCATGATCGAAATTTATATGGATTATCTGAAAAATAACCCTGATTCACCCATTCAGTATGAGGTGAAAAAGTTGATAGCAATGATTCAAAAAAATATGAAAAAATAATCAATCTGTTGTGAAATTGAACATAATTTCCTGCTTCATTTTTTGCAGGGTCTGTGATACAGCCGCAGTATCCGGAGGAAAGCATGAGCCTGAAAGGCAACTTTGGTACATTCTATCTTGCAACCATTCTTCAACTCCTTGGTGATGATAAAAAAACCGGTATCCTGAGGGTTACAAAGGATGACAAAGAGGTTCAGGTGTTTCTTCAGGATGGAGTCATCATCTATGCAAAAGGCTCTCATACAAAAGACCAGCTTGGCAAACTTTTTCTCACCAACGGGAACATATCTGAAAAACAACTTCAGGAATGCCTTGAAATAAGCAATCAAAAAAAGCAGGCCATTGGCAAGGTACTGGTTGAAAAAGGATATGTAACCATGGAGATGCTGAAAAAAAATATCTGTAAACAGGCGGAAAATCTGATTTTTGACCTGTTCCTCTGGGAAAAAGGAGATTTTGAATATAAAGATGTAAAAATCGATCTGAAAGGCCTGAAAATTGTTCAGATTAATACCATGCAGATCCTTCTGGAAGCCACCCGCCGCATCGATGAACTATCCCTTCTGAAAATCCAGATCCCAAGCGATCAGATTGTTTTTAAAGTGTCAGAACAGAAACAGAAAGATGAAGAGACCCTGCTGAATGAGACAGAGTGGAGATTTCTCATGAAAGTCGATGGTTCCCGGACGGTCAGACAGATTATAGAGGAAAGCGGATATGATGATTTTGTAACGTATCAAACCCTGAACGCTCTGCTCCTGGCCGGACGAATCGAAAAAAGTGAAGTAATTCCTCCCCTTGTTCATGCAGAAAAAGCATTGTTACTGATAACAGAGATGGATTCCAAAAAACTTCGAAAAGATCTGGATCAACTTGGTTTCTCACGATCCAGCAACATCCGGATGATACTCAATCGAATCCTGAGAGACGCGGTCAATGCCCAGGAACTGTTATCATCCATTTCGGAAGAATCCATAAAAATTACGACGGATGAAGATATCGAACAGTTGCGTGCTTTGAAGAACAGCAACAAACTTCCTTTTCTTCAAAACATCCTTATCCTGTTATGGGACAGCATAAAGAACAGAATATCATAAGTGCTTGACTACCACTTTTCTGGAACTGCTTTTGGATGCATATTGAAATGCTTTTTCAAGTTCACTGCATGGAAAGACATGGGAAACAAGAAAATGGGACATGGCATCAGAAAGCTCCGGATTCTCCTGGAGTAACCGGATCGCGGGCTCAAAATCTCCACACCTGGAGGATCGCAATCTTCCCCCATCCTGAATAAATTGTAAAAGCGGATTCCCTGCGGCATCGCCGGCAAACAGGATTGCACCCCTCGGACGAACCAGGGATATGTCACTTCCTTCAACAGGACGGATAATGGAGTCAATCTCTTCGGAGGAAGAGGCAATTGCCAGATCAAAACGAGGAAGCCGGTCTTGAAACAAAGTGCCCTGAAGCAATTTTACGGCAGCCGTACAATCCAGCTTGTGAACGCTTCTATCCGCCGGTATGCCGGGAGTAACCCCTTTTGCCACAAAAATTTCCGGATTGTCCCGATTCTCATTTTTCCATTTGAAATGAATTGTTTCCTCATTAAACGGCAGGATGGAAAGCTCGTCCACCACCAGAGGGGTCAGATTTTTCAATCCCAGGACCGGCTGGCCATTCGTGGATTTCAGGTGTATCTCTTTCTTTGCCATTGAGAGGGATAACCGGAATCCGGATTCCGTGCCGGTGGTGTCGTATACAATATCAAATTGTTTGTGAATCTGTTTTTCATCCACGGTCTGTAAATCGATTTCCCTATCCGAACCAAAGCAATGACACAGATCCAGCAAATCCCGGTGCCGGGCCACTGCGACAATCTCAAAATCAATCCCGCTGGATTTTCGGAATGCATTCAGGCCGGCCACAAGCAGGGTTCCCAGCCTGCGCGGCCCAACTACCGCAACCGAATCACCGTTTTCCGGCGTTGAGGCCAGAACCGCGTGAAAGGCAGCAGCAAACGGTTCAACCAGCACTCCGGCATAATCATTCAGCCGCCCTATTGGAATAATCGATTTTTTCGGTGCAAGCGCATATGTACCAAATCCTCCGGGAAGCCGGTCAATCCCCAAAACCATTCTGCCGGGTGTATGCGTATACAGATTCTCCCGGCAGTAAATATCCATCGGCTGTTCTCCCCGGTAATAAGCGGTATCATTGATTTCAACAACCGATTTTTCCATGGTTTCCATATCAATGGCAACGATTTCATGACCAATCACCTGAGGTAAGGGAAACGGCAGGAAGCGTCTGGACAGATCGGTTGCACATATGCCGCACATCCGGTTCCGCAGCAGCCTGTATCCCTTTCCAAGCTTCAAATGCTTTTTCCGGTTGCGATGAATCTGCCAGCCATTTTCCATATCGCCTTCAAATTCATAATCCGCCGACTGAAATTTGCCGTCGATCCTGTATTCCAACGCCTGAAACTGAATATTCATGAAATGATTCCCTACCAAGGGTAAGCGCATTGGGGATGTCAACTTTTCAATTTCTTCTTTGAGCGCATTTGGGATGTCAACTTTTCAATTCCCCCTTTGAGCGCATTTGAGATGTCAACTTTTCAATTCCCCCTTTGAGCGCATTTGAGATGTCAACTTTTCAATTCCCCCTTTGAGCGCATTTGGGATGTCAACTTTTCAATTCCCCCTTTGAGCGCATTTGGGATGTCAACTTTTTAATTCCCCCTTTGAGGGGGGCCTGGGGGGTGTCTTGGTTTATCAATGAAAACAATATATGAGAGATATCAGGGTTTTGTTACACCCCCCTTAATCCACCCTCAAGGGGGGAATAGGTTGAATAAGGGTATTGTTCCCAAATGCGATTACCCTGATTCCCTGCCCCCATATGCTTGACACTTTGCCAGTGATTGTTTATACATCTTACGATATAAAGAGGCAAACAGAAAAACGATAACCGCCCGCCAATAACCGGCAAACATGGACTGAAACCAAAGGAGATGGAGATGGTTAGAACAGAGATATCACTTTTTTTAAAAAATGCACCCGGAGAACTGGCGAAACTCTCTCTCCTGTTGTCGGACGCAGGAATCAACATCGATGCCCTTACCATACAGGATGCATCCAGTT
Organism: Desulfocicer vacuolatum DSM 3385; assembly: GCA_945870015.1. Lineage (GTDB taxonomy): Bacteria > Desulfobacterota > Desulfobacteria > Desulfobacterales > SURF-7 > QZKS01. Next base: position 2,365 of record CAMBQS010000232.1, on the reverse strand, counting down.
ACGTGCAGGAGCTTTTTCAGGCAAGAGGAAAATCCATCAAACGAATCGCTTCTGTCGCGAACTACAATTCAATCAAGATGGATTCGCGGGAATTTGCACTGATCCGCCTTCTTACAGACAATTCAGATCTGGCCATCGATGTCCTGTCCAAACATGATTACATCTTTGATATCATGCCGGTGATTGCAATTCAACTTGACAACCGGCCGGGTTCACTTGCCGAAATAACCGATAAATTAGGAAAAGCAGGAATCAATCTGAACTACGTGTATGGATCGGTTTCCTCTCCGGATTCAACGTGTCTTTTTGTTTTTTCACCTGACGACCTGGATCAGGCGACCAAAATATTTCATGAGTGATGCGATTCTGACTGGGCACGCTTGATAACCGGATGTGGAGGATACCATGCAAACACTCATTGATGACGGCAAGCTTAAACAGCTTCTCAAAGAAGCTGTTATGGAAGCGTTTGAAGAGAAAAGACCTTATTCATCAAAATACTCCTCTCCTGTATGAATTTCTGATTAGGGGGGGTGCATCACATCTATTTTTTCACGCTTCTTTTTGTTTTAAGCCCTGGTTTCCAGGGTTTGAATCAGCATTCCGAAAAAAAGATCCGTTTTTCAGATTCGTTTTTTTCAACCCAAAAAATATTGGGTTTGATTTCATTCTACCCAACATGGCTTTCCTTTAAAACACTCTTTTTGAGCCAGAAAACATCGTTTTAAGGTCGAAAAACCGCCCTGTTTTAAACACAAACCCTCGTCAATTGGCTATCCAGCTTGGTCCGACAAGACGACACGACGAGAAATTGGAAATTGAAATTAGAAAATAAAATCTTGCTTTATTAACATGCAGTTGCGAAGCAGCGTTCTGAAAAATGTTTTCGCACCTGCTTCCTGCCAACATATTGAGACAGTATTTTATAGTTGTTTTTCTCATACCGGATTCTTCCGGCAATTATTGCGGGATGAATTTTTAAATGTTCTGCAAGGGCAACTACCTTTGCGTCTGCTTCTTCATCCTGAATTGGATTATTCTCCCACACTTTTTTGGGTATTAATGCATTACGTGTTATCTCATCAGCTTCCATCTCTCTTTTATCTCCGGATATTGAATCAAAATCCTGCAAATCCAGATCATCAATAATGATCCGTTCAGTTAGGGTCAGGTGCTTGATAACGTGCGAGAGCTCATGCAACAAACAGAACCAGAAATTATCGATTCTGTCATGGCGCAAGGTGAGACCAACAACCGGTGTTCCATCCGGCATTAACATTGCTGCACCATCCAAGTAGGTTTTGGGGAGATGGGAAACAGCGATCAAATGAATGCCCTGTTTATTCAGATATTCCCTGGCTAATAAAGGTCCATTTTCAAAATAACTCAGCCGGGCAATTTCCTGCATTGTACTCAATTTGAAAGACCGGGCCGAATACTTATTTTGTAATGGATTCGCCCGGGCAATGGAAAGAACGCGAATACACCAAGCAGTCAAGGCATACGGATCCATTTTAGTGTTATATCGTGATCCTTTTCCCTGACGGAAAAGAGCGGCTGAGACCGTTTCCAAACCACCGGCTTGATCAATGAGCCCCCGCATAATCTCTTCGGCATGCTCTTTTATATTTTGCACCTTTGGTATCCAGCATCGCTTTGCCATTTCAGCTACTGGAAACTTATTCCACTCCAGATCTTGCATTTCTTCCGGAAAACCAGTGCCTGGTTTTTGCAGCAAAACATCGGCTGATATGCCCAAGTTTTTATTGAGTGACCTCATCATCGATAAAGTAAGCATCCTTTTCCCATTCAGAACCTCGGACACTTTACTCTTGTTGCCAAAATAGGGAACAATATCTTTCCGGGTCAAACCAAGCTGTTCCATCCGGAATTTGATCGCTTCCACCGGGTCAGGTGGAGTGATTGGACAATGTTGATCCTCATAAAGCTCTACAAGAACAGTCAGCAACTCCAGTTCATCCATCTCATCAGTTCCAGGACGCGCATCCATGAGTTGCTCAATGCGAGATAAAGCTTTCTCGTAATCATTTTCTGTTTTGATCAGACGATTCATCATTTAGATCACCTCAGCATCGATTTTATCATACTCTTCATGGGTTCCAACAAAACGTACAAATACTGTTTTTGAATGATAATTAATCTTAACGATCAGCCTGTATTTATTACCTGCAATATTAAAAACAACCCGATTTCCCTTGAGAATGCTGGCTGATCGATAAAAACTTTTAATCTCCGCTGGAGACTTCCATTGGGCATGTCTGGCCTCATAATACCAGGCTTCCAGTGCCCCCTTGGCATCATAACGACCTGCCTGCGTATAAAAATCGATTAATTTCTTCCGGCT